>JBCCLS010000001.1:0-27189 GCA_039026835.1 Bacteroidota bacterium
ACGCATACATAACATGAATTTAATGCGTTGCAAAATACGAATTGTAAAATATTTCTATCTTTGCATCAGAATTATTACTGCTTCTCTCCTATTTTTATGTTTCATAATGAAACTGTTAATTTCCTAGAAACATAATTTTCCTGCAACAAAAATTTATATTTTAGAAAAGTAATTTCGGTGGACCTTTTTAAAATTTTAGAAAATAATATAAAAACCGAAATACACGTATCATCGTGTAAAACAGAATGATATAATGGCAAGAAAGAAAAAAAAGAAATCGCACAAAATTCCAAATCTTACGGACGCGATCTTACAGATATTTAAAAAATCTTCCAAAAGAATATACAACTACAAACAAATAGCTGCAATATTAAAAATTACAGACACCAGTGGAAGAAATCAAATTATAAAAACACTCAAAAAACTCAAAGCAAAACAAAAAATAGAAGAAATTGATCGCGGAAAATACCGCGTTATTGGCACTACCGAATACTTTACCGGAATTGTAGATATGACTTCGCGTGGACAAGGTTTTGTCATTTGTGAAGACTTTGACGAAGATATTTTTGTACCAAGTCACAAACTGAATAGAGCTTTAGATGGCGATGAGGTAGAAGTGTATGTATACAAACGCAGAAGAAACAATAGACCAGAAGGTGAAATTACCAATATTGTAAAACGTGCCAAAACAGAATTTGTCGGCGTCTTGCAAATGCAGAAAAACTTTGCGTTTGTTATTGTTTCCAATCAAAAAATGTATAAGGATATTTTTGTTCCAAAAAGCAAAATTAACAAAGCGCAAGATGGCGATAAAGTCATTGTAGAAATTGAAGATTGGCCAGCGAGAGCAGATTCTCCTTTCGGAATTATCAAAGATGTACTTGGAAAACCAGGCGAACACGATACCGAAATTCATTCCATTTTGGCAGAATACGGATTGCCACACGAATTTCCTGCACATGTAGAACGCGCGGCAAGCAAATTAGACTTAACAATCCAAGAATCTGAAATCAAAAAACGTCGCGACATGCGTGAGGTCTTAACCTTTACAATTGATCCAAAAAATGCGAAAGATTTTGATGATGCACTTTCGTTTCAAACGCTAGAAAACGGAAACTACGAAATCGGAATTCACATTGCAGATGTTTCACACTATGTAAAACCAGGAACAACACTAGACGATGAAGCGTATGAACGAGCAACTTCTGTGTATTTGGTAGATCGTGTGGTACCAATGTTACCAGAAATACTGTCAAATGGTGTGTGTTCGTTACGTCCAAATGAAGAAAAATATACCTTCTCTGCAGTCTTTGAAATCAATAACAAAGCAGAAGTTTTACACCAATGGTTTGGACGTACGGTTACGTATTCGGACAAGCGATTTGCCTATGAAGAAGCACAAGTGATCATTGAAACCGAAGGCAACGAAATTCCTGCAAATATTTCACTTACTGGAGAAGCGTATACAGTTTCAGATGACATTGTAGAAGCCACATTAAAACTAGATGAATTGGCAAAAATCATGCGTGCGAAGCGAATGCATCAAGGTGCCATTTCGTTTGACAAAGTAGAAGTACGTTTCCATTTAGATGAAGATAACAATCCAGAAGGTGTGTATTTCAAAACACAAAAAGATGCCAATAAACTTATTGAAGAATTTATGTTATTGGCAAACAGAAGTGTCTCAGCATTCATTGGCAAGCAAGAACCAGAAAAAACGTTTGTCTATCGTGTGCACGACGAACCTGATGTAGAAAAACTCGCCAATTTGCAAACCATTATCTCCAGATTTGGCTATTCGTTGAATCTTAAAACGCGTAAAAGCACCACAAATTCGTTGAATCAGCTGTTAGAAGATGTTAGAGGAAAAGGCGAACAAAATATGGTGGACACGCTGGCAATTCGAAGCATGAGTAAAGCAAAATACACCACCAATAACATTGGTCACTACGGGTTGGCGTTTGATTATTATTCACATTTTACGTCACCGATTCGTCGTTATCCAGATGTGATGGTGCATCGTTTATTGCAGTATTACCTAGATGGAGGAAAATCTGCAGACGCTGAGGAATACGAAGAAAAATGTGAACATTCGTCTAGTATGGAAGCGCTGGCAGCAAGTGCGGAACGTGATTCTATCAAATATATGCAAATTAAATTCATGCAAGATCACAAAGATGAAGAATTCTTAGGCGTTATTTCGGGCGTGACAGAATGGGGAATTTATGTGGAAATCATCTCCAACAAATGTGAAGGTATGGTCCGTATTCGTGAAATCAAGGACGATTACTACATCTTTGATGAAAAGCAATATGCATTGGTGGGCGAAGTCACCAAAAACATGTATCAACTCGGTGATGAGGTTGTGGTAAAAGTTAAAAATACAGACCTAGTCAAGCGTCATTTGGACTTTGATTTGTTAGGAAAACGCGTAGAAGTAGAAGCGTAAATCCCAATTAATCAATATATTAATTTGAAAATGTATCAATGAGTTTCTAAGGCAACTGTATGTTTAACTAGAAACAGATTACTTCGTCATCCTTCCTCGTAATGACGTATGAAACTAAAGCGTCACTTCGAGTGGTTTTCGTAATGAAATGAAGAAAATTGTATCGAGAAGTAGTTGGTTATCAACAGTAAATTTCCCGTAAACAATTAGTTCTCGATACATTTTTTACTACGCTTTACTTCGTAAAAAACACTCGAACTGACGTTTGTTGTTTCAAAGTCAATTTCGAGTTTAATTTCAAAGCTATGATCTGTCTAAATTAAAGCAAGATTCATTTATGAAATAAATATTGGTACATTTTCAAATTAGTACATTGACACATCAAATCAAATTTGAATTACTGCTGTATATGAATTCCTTTATTATTTTCATCCCACCAACGACCGTCTTTTTTAAGCGCATTTAATACCTTTTGTAACAATCTACTGTCTTCCTCTAAGTAATCAACACGATCCATAAATGGGATTGCATCATAAAATTCTTCTTCTTTCGCAATTTGTTCTTTCAATTTCCCTATCTCATAGGCATTCAAAAGAATAAAATCCTGAATCAAATTTGTAATTCGTTGCTGCATTCCGCCCATCATTGTACCATACGTTCCCATTTTGGTTTTCTTTTTATCTTCAGGTACAACATAGGTATACTTTGTAGAATAATTATGTCCAGCTGCCTTATTTCCATCGGGTTGTAAACCTTTGATAAAATCTTGGAAAGAAGTTCCTTTCATAATAGCATTATATGCTCCAATCCATGTTTTTTTACCATTACTTGTGTTGTTTTCCAAACGCTCAAAATAGGCTTCAATTCCTTTTTGTTCCGTAGAAAATTTACCAAAAGGTGCGGTTTGTTCTCCAGCAGCTTCGGTTTTGGTGAGTGTTTCATATCCTTTATCACCTTTAGATCGTAGATAATACGGATTATTCAATTCTACATTTCCTTTGTCAAATCCACCTTGTTCCATCAACCGATGTGCGAGTGGAATCAAAAATCGAAAATCGTGTTCATACTCCGTATTACTTTTTTTAGCAATAAGTTGGGTAAGAAGTGCTCTTCTCTTTTGTAAAATAGGTGCCCAAAATGCCATATTTTGTCGAACATTTCCATGTTGAGCTATCTTTTTTTGTACAACACCTGTATTTTTAGCTTTGATAAAAAGTGATGAATTTGAGGAGGTTTGTTCTGTAGATTTTCGTTGCAGTGCTTCTTTACCCATGACCTTAAATTTTAATTAAAAAGATACATTTTTTATAAAAATCTACATACCGTGAAAAACCTGTATTTTTGTAGTACAGCCAAAAAAATAGTGTAACATTTTCAAAAAGTAAATACTAACGCTTCAAATACATATACATCAACAATCTAAAATCGTACATCAATATGATCTTTACAACCACAGACAGTTTTCAAAACAGAGAAATTATCGAATACTTAGGTTTAGTTTCCGGAATGACATACAGTATCAATTATAGTTACAAAGGCATGTCGTTCAAAGATATGTTCAACATGAAAAAATACTGCGCGCATGTAGAAGAAGCTATTGAAGATGTAAAAGAAAAAACATTTCAAAAACTACAGGACAATGCAGCAAAATTATATGCAGATGGTGTTGTAGGCATTCATGTAGACATGGAAATTAGCTCAGGTGGAGCTGTGATGGTTAGTATTACAGGAACTGCAGTAAAATTGAAATAAAAAAATCCGATTCGTAAAAATCGGATTTCAGTATTTCTAATTTTGAGAATGCTAGTAATACGTATCAGTATCATCACATAAACAAGCTACTTGACAGGCTAATGGACCAAGACTTGTAGAAGGTCCTGCGCCACAATAAATCCCTGGGATAAAGGATAAATAACTTCCTGTTCCTCCAGTAACTTCATCAGGATTTAACTGTGAAACTTTTTGCTTGTTAAATTTTAACGATTTTAAATTCTTTTTTTTCATAATTGTGGTTTTTAAGTATTCATTTGAAAGTTACAAAACATTCATAGCTATCTATTACGGTAAAACCATAATTCACAAGCAACTACATAAAGAAAACCTTGGAGAAAATTTTAGTTAAAATGTGTTTTTTTAGAAAAATTTAAATAAAAACTGTAACAAAACGTTTCTACTATACTCTTTAGATACAAATACTAAAAACGAACATTATGAAATATATACTTACCTGCATATTATGTGCGTTCACATGCATGGCAATTGCACAAAAACCAATTGAAAGAGAAGTTGGCGACTTTGAAGAAGTAAAAGTATTTGATCTTATCGAAATCAACTTGATCAAATCTGATGAAAATAAAGTAGTTATTACAGGTGCCGACACCGAAGATGTAGAAATCGTAAACAAGCGCGGAAAACTCAAAATACGCATGAAATTTGATCGCATTTTCGATGGTTCACAAACATTTGTAGAAGTATATTATAAAAATGTCGATATCATTGATGCAAACGAAGGCGCTATCATTGTGGCTAACGAAACCATGACACAACCGTATTTAAAACTCAAAACGCAAGAAGGAGGAAAAATCATTGCCAATTTGGAAGTAGACAATCTAGATTCTAGAGCAGTGACTGGCGGAGTAATTGAAGCTTCTGGAACTGTAAAACATCAAGAAATTGTATTAAATACAGGCGGAATTTACGAAGGGAAAGAATTACTCACAGAACAAACCAAAGTAAAAGTCAGTGCAGGCGGAGAAGCCTATGTTTCTGCTTCTGTTTTAGCAGATGCCAAGGTAAGAGCTGGCGGATACATTGAAATTCACGGCGATCCAACAACTATCAAAAAAGACAAAGTATTCGGAGGAAAAATCAGAGTAAAATAGTTTTACAACATACAAATTCATCAATCAATCGAAAACGTCTAAACTGCCATTTAGACGTTTTTTTAATTTCAATTTTATTGAAATTAATGCCGCTGTAGAGCGGTATCTTTTAAGTATGATTTCTAATCAATTCTTGAAATTTTCTTTTTACTTTAAAAAACTATCAACAAAAGCGTAGCGCATTCACTAGTGTAGGTTGAATTAATACACACATCTCATTTTAGTTTCATCCTTCTCTCCTATTTTATTTGCTTAGTAAAATGTAAATGGTCAGACTTCACATCAAAATTCAACCAGAAACAGATGAAATTAACAGCTTAAGAACAGCGATTGAAATAGAGGAATAGTATTAAAATGACATGAAAAAAATGCAAAAGACAAAAGCACACAACAAAAAAGTCAAAAAAATAACAGCAGAAATGAAATATAAAAAGGAGTAATTACTTCTCTTTTACTACATTTGTTATATGGTTGAAGGATTACAATATGCAGTTCTGTACGGGTTATTTTTATCCTTTGTCGCTATCGGACCTATATTTTTTCTCTTGATTGAAATTAGTATTACCAAAGGCTTCCGAAGTGCATTGGCGTTCGATTTAGGAGCTATTTTTGCAGATATTGTCTTTATCTTCTTTGCCTATTACAGTACATCAGGATTAATTGAAAAAATAAAAGACGATCCTAATCTTATCATCTTTGGTGGATTGATTCTGTGCGCATATGGTGTGATTACTTACATTAAAACCTCAAAATCATTCCGGAAAATTGTGCGTGAGCATTACAGCGTAGATACGCGCAAAAATCTACTAGGACTCTTTATCAAAGGCTTCTTTCTAAACTTTATCAATTTTGGCGTGTTGGCAGGCTGGATTGTGGCTATTGCTACTGCGAGTAAAATTACTGGAGATACCAAATACGGTTTGTTCATCTTCATTTCCACCATTCTCATTACGTTATTGGTGATGGATATTTTAAAAATAACTTTGGCAAAAAAGCTAAAAAGTAAAATGACACCACGCTTTATCTTCAAAGCAAAAAAATGGATAAGCATCATCATTGTAGTTTTTGGAATTGTAATGATTGTCAAAGGTGCGTATGCTAGAATCTCATAAAAATATAGTTACACAAACTAAAAAACCTTCTGAAATTTTCAGAAGGTTTTCTTTTTGAGGCGTCGAGCGGATTCGAACCGCTGTACAAGGTTTTGCAGACCTCTGCCTAGCCACTCGGCCACGACGCCATGCGTGAATGGTGACTGCAAATTTAACTAAATTTACATTCTATGCAACAAAAAAGTAGGAATAAATAGTATCGCTATTAGCGTGTAGAAGTCATTTCAATAGTCACCATTTGGACATTACCACCAATAGGAGGATTTATTTTGGAAATTTCAACTGTAGCTTCAGTAGCAATCGCAATTTCATCAAAAATACGATTCAAAATACGTTTGGCAACATGCTCTAATAATTTGGAACGAATTGCCATTTCTTCTTTGACAATTTTCGTGATGTGGACATAATCAACAGTGTCTTCCAATTCATCACTTTTTGCAGAAACTTGTAAATCTGCTTTTACAGCCACATCTACTCTATAATCACTTCCAATTTTACTTTCTTCTTCCAAACACCCATGAAACGAATACACGCGGATGTTGGTAACACGAATAATTCCCATAAAAATTCACTCTTTATCTCACAAAAATAATGCATAATTGTTAAAATATCAATAGGTACAGCGGCTTATGAATACTACAAAATGTAGCATTTCTTTACTTGTAAATTGTATATTTAACTTTGTTAAACAAGTTCTTTTTTGTGCATAAAATTATCGTCACAAGATATTTGTAAAATTCAGCTGTGTAAGTATATAAAAATGAATAGAATAGCTTTTATCTCTAAATAAAAAAATCAGTTGAGTCTCTATTTTTTTGTCAAAGGAATTGCTGCGATTTCTTTACAATGTTACCATTCTAACTTTTTTATATTTATTTGTGTACCATAAATTTTTGTTAAGGACATACGATACGTTTCAATATTTAGTTAGTGTAAACGACAACGATGCTAAAAAACCATTGTATTTCATAGTTTTAACACATGCAAATAGATTTTTCCCTACTTCCCATTATTAAAATAATTACTGCGTCTAGTGCTTTTATGGTTGGTTTGTTGTTTTTTGCAATACCTTCCAAAAATAGAAAAGCCAACTTGTTTCTAGGTTTATTTTTGTGGAGTATTAGTTTAGAATTGGCAAATGATGTTTTTTTGGAATACTTCGAATTTGAAAATGCTGAGGTCGCTATTTTTCCTTTCGATCCTATTCTCTTCATCTTATTGTTTCTATTTTTCTATTTGAATACGACCATTAATAAAAAAATAAGCAATTGGTATTATGCATTGTTTATACCTGGAATTGTACACAATATTTGCCTGAATGTAGAAACCTTAGAAAGTTTTATGGAAGGATATGACTACTTAATCTTGGTATGCTATTTCTTTGAAATTCTGCTGTTACTGTATGTGTTTATAATTTTGAAAGAGCACAAAAAGAAAATTAGTAACTTCTATTCGGAGTTAGAATCTAAATCGCTTTCTTGGTTAAAAAGTATACTCATTGCCATTTTGCTATTTCATTTCATCATGATTCTAGAAGGTTTTATGATTGTCAATGAGATGGATCATAACTTTACAGAAGAAACATTGCAATTAACGGCTATTTTACTGCTTTTATTCACTGTATATTGGATAGGATACAACGGTTTTTCACAACCAGAAATATTCAAACAGTATTTATTTCAAAAAGGAGATGTAATAGCACATACGAAAGAAACAGATACAGCAATTGCACTACAAGAAACATACAACAAAGTCATAGCTATTATTCAAACAGAAAAACTCTACACGAATCCAAAATTAAACCTTAGCACATTAGCCGAAGCTCTCAACATGAAAGAAAGAGCACTTTCAAAACTGATCAATCACTGCTCAGATGCTAATTTTTATCATTTCATCAACAAATTTCGAGTGGAAGAGTTCAAAAGACTCTTACAATCACCCAAAGCCAAACAATTATCTATCTTAGGACTCGCTCAAGAAGCGGGTTTTCCTTCAAAATCAACCTTTTATAGCACATTCAAGTCCTTTGAAGGCATGACTCCCAAACAGTACGAACTGTCTATAAAAAAGTCCGAATAAGCGCAGCTGGACTCTTTCTGATGAATAAATTGTAAAAACCGTCGTTCGTTTGCACAACAAGCAAACTGAATGCACATGAAAACTTTATTCGTATCAATTTTTCTCATAAGTTTCACCACGCTAGTACAAGCACAAAACTACAGTATTAGCGGCACTGTAAAAGATGCAGAAACTGGCGAAACATTGTTAGTAGCAACCATCTATGATACAATCACAGGAAAAGGAGCTGTTTCGAACGAATACGGCTTTTTTTCGCTTACACTTCCCAAAGGGAAACACACACTTGTCATCTCTTACATCGGATTTACAAACATTACCAAACAAATTGACTTACAAAGCAATCAAACATTCACCATTGAACTCAAAGAAGCTAAAAACCAATTGGATACAGTTGTCATTGCTGGCGATTCCAATTCTAAAAGTCAAACCAAATCCATTATAGCAGGTGTTGTAAGCATGAAACCCAAAGACATCAAGCAATTGCCTTCTCTATTGGGCGAACCTGATGTTACAAGAGCTGTATTAACGCAGGCAGGTGTTTCTTCGGTTGGTGAAGGAACTTCCGGATTCAATGTTCGCGGTGGAAATATTGATCAAAATTTAATTCTTCTGGACGAAGCGCCTATTTATAATTCCTCCCATGTCTGGGGATTTTTCTCGGTGTTCAATACAGACGCTATCAAAGACATGAAACTTTACAAGGGCGGAATTCCTGCACGTTTTGGAGGAAGAGCTTCTTCTGTCTTAGACATTCGGCAACGCGAAGGCAGCAACAAACAATTCAAAGGTGAAGGCGGAATAGGACTGTTATTTTCACGACTAACGTTGGAAGGTCCCATCAAAAAAGACAAACTCAGTTTCTTAGTGTCTGGACGACGTTCTTACTTCGATTTGGCATTTCCATTTTTCAAAAGTCTCAAAGGAAACAAAGTATTTTTTTATGATGTAAGTGCTAAACTTTCGTGGGATATCAACAAGCGAAACAAACTCTTTGTCTCAGGTTACTTTGGTGCCGATGTCATGCGATTAAAATTCAACGAATCGGAAGAAGATTCACAAAATAACAATCAAACCAGCGATGATGAGGTTATAGACTTTCGATGGAAAAATGCCTCTGCTACAGTTCGTTGGAATCATATTTTTAATGATAAATTATTCATGAATGTATCAGGAATCTTTAGTCGATACAACTACACTTTGTTTTCTTCTGAAAATAATGGTGGTGGCATCAGCTCTACAGCAAATACCTTTACATGGAAATCAGCCGTAGAAAACTGGATTATAAAACCTGATTTTACCTATTTCCAAAATGCAGATGCCAAAATTCGATTTGGTTTCAATAGCACACTATACAGATTCAAACCTGCCAAAGTCACAGGAAACAGTGACGGAATCAACAACGTAGATTTTGAAACTGAAAAAGGACTAGAAATTGCACCATATTTATCCTATGAACGGACTTGGGAAAAATTCTCCCTCAATGCAGGAATTCGGTATTCTTGGTTTGGAAATCTAGGACCATACACTGTATTTTCCTATTTAGAAGGTGTACCACAAACGGTGGGAAGTATTACTGGTTCGAGACGATTTAAAAACAATGAAATCATCAAAAGTTACAGTGGTTTTGAGCCGCGAATCTCCTTAAAATATGATCTGAGTGATCGGAAAGCTATTAAATTGGGCTACAATCGTATGTTTCAATACATTCACCTAATTTCCAACTCGTTTGCAACGCTTCCTTTTGATATTTGGAAACCTGCAGGACAACACATCAAACCTTTGGAAGTCAATCAAATCTCCGCAGGTTATGCGTATGATACTCCAAATCGAGATTATAACTTTTCGGTGGAAGGCTATTACAAAACCTTCAACAATTTAGTAGAATATAAAAACGGTGCTGATTTATTTCTCAATGAAAATCTGGAAACACAATTAGTTCCCGCAAACGGTTATGCGTACGGACTTGAATTAAGTGCCTACAAAACTAAAGGAAGCCTTACGGGAAATGTAAACTACACGTATGCAGTCACCAAACGGAAAACCATCAGTCCTTTTGCAACAGACAACATCAACGACGGAACTTATTTTCCTTCCAATTACGACAGACCACATATATTTAATTTGACATCTAACTATAAATTCAATAACAAATGGTCGGTAGGCGCATTTTTCACCTTTCAAAGCGGAAGACCCATTACCTACGCCACAGGAAAATTTGAAGTCAACGGACAACAATTTTTTACTTACTCAGATCGAAATAAATTCCGCCTGTCTCCTACCCATCGTTTGGACCTCTCATGTACGTACACACCAGAAAAAAAGGAAGGTAGAAAATGGCAAAGTAATTGGGTTTTTGGTGTGTACAATGTATACAGTCGAGAAAATGCGTTTTCAGTGTATTCTACATTAATTAACAATCAATTGCGATCGTTTCAATACGCAGTAATTGGTGTGCCGATTCCTTTTATCACATACAATTTTAAATTTTAGACAATTATGAAAACAGTGAAAAAAATCATCCGTGGTATAAGCCTTCTTCTATTTTTGTTCAGCTATCATTCCTGTACAAAAGAAATTAATGTCGGTGTATCTCATGAAAAACAAACGGTCATTTTTGGCGCTTTACAAAACGGAACAAACAACGTAGTGTTGGACATTCAAAATACAGTTCCTGTAAATGCTGTAGAAAATTTTGAAACCATCAACGATGCTTCAGTGGCTATATTTACCAAAGATGCTGCTGGAAATACTAACATAGTTGTGAATGATTTTATGGTAAATGATGGAATTTATACGTCTACAAATGAAGTTACACCAACAATTGGAGAAATGTATTGGGTAGAAGTCACCTTGTTAGATGGAACTTTGTTGAAATCGGAAGAGGAAATGTTAAAACCTGTTGTTCCTATTGAATCTATTGAAATTTCTACTGACAGTATTGTGGATATTAAATTCTCCGATCCTGCAAACGATCGAAACTTTTACCGATTTGGCGTGGATTTATTTGCGAACGGACAACTCATTTCCTCTACATTTTCCGAGTCTAACGATGTAGTTTTTGATGGAAATGAAAATGCATCGCTTGGTATAGAATTGTATGAAAATAACGAAAACGCCACACCGTATGATACCATACGTGTGTATTTGCAAAATATCAATTCAAGCTCCTTTCAATTTTATATCAACCAAAGTGCACAAACGGAAGCCAATGACGACGATGAATCTTCAGGCGATCCAAGTCGATTGTTTGCTACGCCACCAGTAAATTTAGTTGGAAATATTCAAAATACAACTACCAACAAATTGGCATTAGGAAACTTTACGGTACTTTCTGAAAGTGTATTTATTCAACAATAAATTCAACATAAATACATGAAAAAACGCTTCACAAATCTCTTACAATTGGTGGTCATCATCAGCATTGCGTATCTCATTGTAAAATATCTGAGCTTGTTGTAAAGTTGCAACCTAAAAATCACCAATTCTACTCGTTTTTTAATTATTTTAAGGTGAACCTTTCTTGTGAAACATCAAGGAAGGTTTTTTTGATAGATATTCGCCTGAATTCCTTAATTTTGCTGTTTATTTTAACAAATTTTTCAATACAGCATAATGTCTGAAGAAGCAAAATCACTCAATTTTATTGAGCACATCATAGAAGAAGATTTGGCAAATGGAATGTCGAAAAACAACTTACGCTTTCGATTTCCACCTGAGCCAAATGGCTACTTACACATTGGACATACCAAAGCTATCGGAATCAGTTTTGGTTTGGGTGAAAAATACAGTGCACCTGTAAACCTTCGTTTCGATGATACCAATCCAGCCAAAGAAGAACAAGAATATGTAGACGCAATTAAGCGCGATATTGCTTGGCTTGGATACCAATGGGAAAATGAATGCTACTCTTCAGATTATTTTCAACAACTATACGATTGGGCAGTGCAACTCATTAAAGATGGAAATGCCTATGTAGATTCGCAAACCTCTGAGGAAATGGCGGAACAAAAAGGAACGCCTACTGAAGTAGGAACCAATAGTCCGTACAGAAACCGAAGTGTAGAGGAAAATCTAGACTTATTCACACGCATGAAAAATGGTGAATTTGAAGCTGGAACACATGTGCTGCGTGCTAAAATTGACATGGAAGATCCGAACATGCTTATGCGCGACCCGATTATGTACAGAATTTTATATGCGCATCATCACAGAACTGGAGATGACTGGGTAATTTACCCAATGTACGATTGGACACATGGAGAAAGTGATTATATAGAGCAAATTTCACATTCGTTATGCTCGTTGGAATTCAAACCGCACAGAAAACTATACAACTGGTTTAGAGATCATGTATTTGAATATAGTAAAATAGCGTATCCACTGATTCCAAAACAGCGAGAATTTGCGCGTTTAAATCTCAGTTATACCATTATGAGCAAACGTAAACTGCTTAAATTGGTAGAAGAAAAGATTGTTTCTGGTTGGGACGATCCGCGGATGCCTACCATTTCAGGATTGCGCAGAAGAGGTTATACACCAGCCGCTATCAGAAAATTTGTGGAAACTGTGGGCGTTGCCAAACGTGAAAATGTAATTGATGTTTCGCTATTAGAGTTTTGCATTCGCGAAGATTTAAACAAAACGGCAAATCGTGTGATGGCAGTGTTGGATCCTGTGAAATTAGTCATAACCAATTATCCCGAAAGAAAAGAAGAATGGCTAGAAGCCGAAAACAATCCGGAAGACGACAGCGCAGGAAGCCGAAAAGTACCATTCTCACGAGAGTTATACATTGAACGAGAAGATTTTAAAGAAGAAGCAAGTCGCAAATTCTTTAGATTGACACTTGGAAAGGAAGTTCGACTCAAAAACGCATACATTATCAAAGGTGAATCTGTAGTAAAAGATGCAGATGGAAACATTACCGAAATTCACTGTACGTATGATACAGATAGTCTCAGCGGAAGCGGTACAGAAGCGAGTTTACGCAAAGTAAAAGGGACATTACACTGGGTTTCTATTGTACACGCCATTCAAGCTGAGGTACGTGTGTACGATCGTTTATTTTCTGATGAAGCGCCAGACAGTCACAAAGACAAAGACTTTATGGAATTTATCAATCCAGATTCATTGAATATTGTCAATGCGTTTGTAGAACCGTATTTACAAGAAGCTAGTGTTGGTGAACGTTTTCAATTTCAACGTTTGGGATATTTCTGTGTTGATGAAGATACAACTGTGGAAAAACTGATTTTCAATAAAACGGTTGGTTTGCGTGATACATGGGCAAAACAGAAGCCAAAAGCGCCACAAAACCAACAAAATCAACAGAAACCGCAACAACGTCAGCAGCGTCCACCAATAGAAGAAATCAAACAATTGGGTAAAAAATATACCAATCTTCCAGAAGAAAAACAGCAAATTGTTAAACAGAAGATTCAAACACTTGCTGAAAATGTAGCGTATGAAGATTTGGCGCCGTTATTTGCTACCGCAGCAAAAAAGTCGGGAACGCGTATTGCCGCTATGATTACGCTGGGAGTATTGTTAAAAAATGGTCAAGAACGCAACGCTGCGATCAATGAATTCATTGAAAAAGCATTACAAGACAAAAATGAATTGTTAGTCGCGGAAGCGCAACAATTCGTTTAAATATTGAATGTATATCATTTTAAAAAGACTGTCTAAAAGTTCAAACAGTCGTTATTCCGAAATTGATTCAGTATCTAGTTTGGTTTGACGATATCTGTACTTTTAGACAGTCTTTTTTATGTAAATAGTTTGTTTGAACAGCAATTATATGTTTACACTCTTCACTTCTAAAAAATTATCACAAAACACGACATATATGTGAAAAATAAAATAAAACGCGTTTCTATTTTTTAGTATGCTTTGAGGATAGCTGGCAATCAAGACGTTAAAAAATGCCCAAAAACAGATTATGTTTCCGATGATCTAGAAAAAAAGCTTCGATTGCGCGTAAAAAAAGAAGCATAAAAAACATCAAAAATCCCATGGGAAAGCAGAGATATCAACAGAAATATTAACAATTTTTTGCAAACTAATCATTATATTAGCGAGCTAAATAGATTTTTTATAAAAAAACATCAAGAATCATTGATGATATTGAAGGTAAATTTAGACCCTAATACAAAACTTAATTAAAAATTGTCATGAAAAAAATTACTCTCGAAAAGAGTGTTTCTAACTCTTTTTTCCCTTTGTTAATGGCAGTAATACTACTCAACTGTTCGCTTTCATCTGCACAAAGCACTGTGTATTTTCAAGATGAACTAATTACAATGCCAGACAATATTGCATCATTCAATTGGAATTCGATGCCAGACTCAGCTCAATTTAATCAAGGTTATTTTGCATGGGTTCGTTTCAGTGAAACGCCCGTACAAGCAATTCAAGACGAATTTGCAAATAACAATTTACGATTGATTGACTACTTTCCAGATAAAACATATTTAGTTCATTTTCCTGCAGATACGCAAACTTCGTACTTGCAACAATCTGGAATTATCTCTATCATTCCGGTTACAAACAACCTGAAAAAATCATCTAAAATCAAATTCAACAACATTGACAGTCACGCTACAGAAGGTAATAATGTTGTGATGATGATGGAATATTATAAATTTATTGATCGTAGTTATGTAACTAGAGAATTGAATAAAATAAACTCAGTTACGATCAAAGAAAATTACCAACACGGAAACTATGTACAAGTAGCAGTACCATACAGCCAAATTGATGAGTTGGTTTCTAAGCCTTTTGTAAAATGGGTTGAACTTATTCCTCCACCAGCAGTGTTGGAAGATGTACGAGGAAGAAGTATTCACAGATCTTCTAACTTAGACACACAAACTCCAACAGGAAGAAATTATACGGGAGAAGGTGTTGGTTTATTAGTTCGTGATGATGGAGTAGTTGGACCACACATTGATTTCCAAGGACGATTAAATACGTTTACTAATAATAACGGAGGAAGTCACGGAGACGGAGTTTCAGGAATCATGACAGGAGCAGGAAACTTAAATCCTACGTACCGAGGAATGGCAGCAGGAAGTGATATGTATGTAACTACAATTTCTGTATCTTTCTTAGACGGACCAACCGTAAACTCATTAAATGATGGTACTGTTCATATTACAAATAACTCGTATGGAACTACTTGTAATGGCGGATATACTGCTGCATCAAGAACAGTAGACGAGCAAATTAGTACAATTCCTTCTGCATTACACGTATTCTCAGCAGGAAACTCTGGTACTTCTAACTGTGGTTATGGAGCAGGAGCAGGCTGGGGAAATGTTACAGGAGGCGCGAAGCAAGGTAAAAATGGAATTGCTACAGCAAATACATTCTCAAATGGTCAATTAGTAAACTCAAGTAGCCGTGGACCAGCATATGACGGACGTATTAAACCAGATATTGCTGCATTTGGACAAGGTCAGGTTTCTACAGCAGGAAACAACGGATACCAATCATTTGGTGGAACTTCTGGAGCGGCTCCAGGAATTGCAGGAGTAGCAGCACAATTATATCAAGCCTATGCAGACGGTAACGGAGGCGTATTGCCAGATTCAGGTTTGATCAAAGCAGCGATGTTAAATACAGCAAATGATTACGGAAATACAGGTCCAGACTTTAGTTATGGATGGGGAATTGTAAATGGATTAAGAGCTGCCATGTTAATTGAAGATGGACGCTTTTTAGATGCTACAGTATCACAAGGCGGAAGCAATACTCACCAAATTACAGTTCCAGCAAACACACGTGAAGTTCGTGTAATGCTGTACTGGGATGATGTACCAGCAAACTCAGGAGCATCAAGAGCATTGATTAACGATTTAGACATCGTAGTAACAGACCCAAATACGACAACACATCAGCCTTGGGTATTAGATACAACACCAAACGCTGCATTGTTGAATTTCCCTGCAACTCGTGGAACAGATCGTTTGAACAACATGGAGCAAGTACTAATTTCTAATCCTGTGGCAGGATCTTATGATATTGATATTGCGGGATTCAATATTCCTTTTGGTCCACAAAAATATCACGTGGTATATGAAATCATTACAGATGCATTGACGTTGACATACCCAATAGGAGGAGAGAAATTAGTCACAGGAACACAAACAAGAATTCACTGGGATTCTAACGGTCTAAGTGGTAACAATACTCTTGAACTTTCACAAGATAATGGAGTATCATGGTCCATCTTAGCGGTTGTTCCTTCATCATCAACCAACTATACTTGGAACGTTCCTAGTAATTTAGTTTCAGGTGAATGTTTGGTACGTATCAGCAATGGTTCGTTCACAAGTCAGTCAACTACATTCTCTGTAGCGCGACGTATTTCAAACGTAACCATTTCACAAATTTGTCCAGATGGCGTTACTTTATCTTGGACAGGCATTCCTGGAGTAAGTATGTATGACGTGTATTTACTAGGAGACAGATATATGGAATATGCGGGATCTTCTACTACAACTACTGCAACCATTCCTGTACCAAATCCATTAGAGCCAGTTTGGGTTGCTGTAAGTGCCAAAGGTGCTAGCGGATGGGAATCTTTACGTTCCAACGCGGTAAATGTAAATAATGGAGGATTGTTTAATTGTCCATTATCAAGAGATTTAGCAGTTACAAGTATCAATAACTCTGAAAGTGATTTCAATATATTGTGTAGCACTGCGCCAATTGTTATTTCGGCAAATCTTCGAAATGATGGTACAGATGCACAATCAAACTTCACGGTTTCATATCAAGTAGGTACAGAAGCTATTGTACAAGAAACCTATACAAACACTTTAAACGCAGGAGCTGCAGCAGTGTATAACTTTACAACACCTGCAACAGTAACCACCAATGGTAATACTACCTTACGTGTTTGGACTTCGTTATCAGGTGATGAATTTGCGATTAATAACGAACAAACATTTGACTTTGATGCACGTGTTACAGGAGCGCAGTTGAACTATGAAGAAACCTTTGAAGCAGCTAATGTACTTCCTGCAGATTGGTCAATATTTAACCCAGATAACCAAACAACATGGCAATTTAGAAACAACATCATAGGCGTAGATGGAACAAATACCCGAACGTTATTTGTAGACGGTTATAACTACAACAATGGTCCAGGTCAGCAAGATATTTTGACTACAGAATATTTCAACCTAATACCTTCGCCAGATGCAACGTTATTGTTCGATATATCGAAAGCACAATATGACAACTCTTTGAGTGATGGATTGCGTATTGAAGTATCTACAGACTGTGGTTTATCATACTCACAAATTTACTTTAAAGACGGCGCTAATTTGGCAACAGTTCCAAACACGACCAGTCTTTGGGTACCAACTGCGGGTTCAGATTGGAGAACAGAAACAGTTGACCTAACGCCGTATGTTGGGAATAATATTTTATTACGATTTACCAATGTTAACGACTTTAGTAACAGTTTGTATTTAGACAATATTAGAGTAGAATCTACTTTATCAGTACGAGAAAATACGCTCGAAAATGCGATTACAATGTATCCAAATCCTGCATCAAGCAATGTAGATGTAGTGATCAATACAACGATTGGAAATACATATGAAATTGAGCTATTAAATAGTCTTGGACAAAGAGTTTCAAGAATTCAAGAAACGCGCTTCAATGCAACAGCACAGCAAAAATTAGATGTAGGAAGCTTTGGAGCAGGATTGTACTTTGTAAAAATCAAAGTAGGCGATCAAATGGTGACGAAGAAGTTGATCGTAAATTAATTTAGAAACACCAATCCAACCATTATAAAAATCCTGAGAACAATTTTTGTTCTCGGGATTTTTTTTCATTTCACTAAAATCCTTTGACGAAAATGTTGAACATCCTTTTTTTGTTCTTTGTTTAGAAATGGAATGATATCGTAGAAAAATAGTCAAAAAAATCACCATAGTTTTTTCCAATAGTAATTTTAAAAATTATCAGTGATGCTTATCAAAAACAGTGTCTTTAGAGGCGTTTTCAGGCGTAAAAAAATAGGTTGAAAATAAATTTTTTTCTTTTAAAAAAAAATGGCGAAAAATCATCTTAAAATGAAAAAATAAAAAGTATGAGCGTGATTTGAGAAACTTTTGTTTATGAATTTAAAATTTGCTGCAAAACATCTTTTTTCAGTCGGACACTGATAGGAATTTTATGTGCGCCTATCAAAATTTGATTTCCCACAATTTCAGAAATCTGTGCTTTAGAAACCAAATATGATTTATGAGTTTGTACAAAAAGTTGCGCCGATAAATTGTCGCGTAATAGTTTTAATGTGGAATGTGTAATAATCGTTTCTGTGGTCGTGACAATTTTTACATAATTCTGCATCGCCTCCACAAATAGAATTTCGTCAATTTTGATTTTTTTAAGCGATTTATCACTTTTCACGAAAAACACTTGTTCTTCTTCGGTGGTTTTCGTCAAACGGTACGCTTTATTCACAGCCTGCAAAAAACGTTCAAACGAAATAGGCTTTACCAAATAGTCAATAACTTCATACGAAAAGCTTTCCAATGCATATTGTGGATATGCAGTTGTCATGATAATGAGTGGGGAAGACGTCAAGCTTTTTAACCAATCCAATCCTGAGAGTATCGGCATATTGATATCCAGAAAAATGACATCGATGCTGCGTTGTTGCAATACATCGTTTGCTAGTAGCACATTTTTACATGTTTCCACAACATTCAGGAAAGAAATATCACGGCAATAGGCCTCTAAGCCTCTTCGCGCTAACGGTTCATCGTCGATAATGATACAGTTTAGGATGTTCATGAAATATCTATAGTTAAATGTACCTCATAAAAATTGTCGTTTTCTGTAATTTGCAAGGTATGTTTTTTAGGATATAAAAGTGCTAATCGTCGTTGTACGTTTTGCAAGCCAACACCTCCAAATTTATTTTGTTGCACACTTTGCTCTGTAGTATTCTTTACAAATAAAGAGAGTTGTTGATTTGATTCTTGAATGTCAATTTCAATAGTATTTTTTTCAGCCTCGTTGTAATGACTGATATGTTTGAATGCATTTTCTATAAAAGGAGTGAGGAGTAACGGAGCAATTGTTAAAGCAGCATTCTCATAGTCAATTGTATAGGTCAATGAAATATCGTCACCTTTCCGAACGGCTTCTAAACGAAGGTATTGCAACACATACTCTAATTCTTTCTCGAGTTTGATACAGGATTCACTACTTTCATACAATTGGTATCGCAACAAGTTTGAAAACTGTAACAATGTGTTTTTTGCCAAGGCATTGTTGACGCCAATTAAGTGATATACACTGTTGATGCCGTTAAATAAAAAATGTGGATTTAACTGTGCTTTCAAATATTTTAATTCTGTTTGATGCGTTTCTTTCAACAACTCTTGCTTGGCTCGTTCAGCGTTGCGGTATTCAAACAGAAAGCGATACAAAAACCCAAATGCTGTATATAGTATATGAAAAAACAGGTTTTGTACAAACACAGAAAAAATAATCAGTAAAAAAGAGGTTTCGGGCTGAATCAAGTTAAAATGTGAAGCTACTTGTGTATCTAAGTAACTTTCTACGGCAGTGATTCCAATCAAAAAAAGCAAAGAAAAGCTCCAAAACTTGACTAATTTCTTTTGAATAAAAAAGGCAGGAACCAACCAAAACATTTGAATATAGCATAAAAAGGCATTGAATAAAAGCCCATAACTATAAGCAATTCCTAACGAGCCAGAAGCATTGTCAAATCCCATCCAGGTTAAATTTCCTGTAGTGATGTACAAATAGTTCAACACCCAAAAAAGGAGATGTGCCAGAATGAGTATGTAGAGTTTGGTTTTAGACATGGTTTTTTTGGAATGTTATACAACCTTGTGCTGAACGCAATTCTAGTTTTAAAATAATCGTGTTTAGCTACTTAACAATTATAAAAGTTCCATCAAAGAAAAACATAATTTGTCAATTTTTGATCCTTGCGGATTGAAAGCAGAAACATTTGATAGAAGCAGCGCTGCTTTTTTGTGTTCTTTATCAATAATCATACATGACAAATAACCGCCTGTACCGCCATTGTGAAACAGCAATGTTTTTCCATCTTTTGAAATGATATGCCAACCCAAACCTACTTGTACCGTTTCGTTAACTTTTATAGTGGGTTGCTGTGGCAAATTGTATATAATATCGTCTTGAAAGTTTTTGCGGATAAACTTTTCCATATCCACTACATTTGATTTCATGCCGCCAGCACCGACCAACGCATCAGTAAAATCCCAATTGGAAGTTTCTGTGCCATCAGGACGCAATCCAAGGACTAATTTAGCACGATCTACTTTTGATAAATCTGTGGTTGTGTGATTCATTCCCAGAGGTTGCAAAATTTGTGCTTGTAACAAGTCTTCATAGCTTTCTTGTGTTTTTTCGGTAAGAATGTAGCCAAGCAATCCCGCACCTAAATTAGAATAGGCACTGACTTCGCCAGGCGTATGATCGAGTTTTATTTCATTTTTTAGATATGTGTGTAAAAGTGCAACGGTATATTCTTTATACGGATTTGCCATATTTTCCTGTAACAGTGGAAAGATATTTTGCGGTAATTTTGGCAAGCCAGAAGAATGATTTGCCAGCATCTGCAAGGTAATGGAAGCTGCCTCTTTAGGTGAATTTTCCAAGGAAAACGGCAACAAATTACTCATAGCATCCTCTAATTGTACGTCGTTTGTGTGAATTTGATTTGAGAGCAGGAGTGAGGTAAACACTTTGGTGTTGGAGCCAATTTCAAAAATAGCTTCCTTATTGTCAATACTCTGCAAAGAATCGTTTTTACGAATAACTCCAATATACTGCGTGCTTGTGCCATCAATAAGCGCAATGGAAAGTTGCGTGTTGTTTGAAAAATTTGCTACGGCTTCTGCAATCTCTTTTGCAACGGTATCTTTGACCTTTGTCGTGTCAATTGCATTGATTGCCTTTTCTTGTGCGTGTGTTTGAAGTACACTTAGAAAAAATAGCATTAAAAAAAATGTTCGTTTCATGATGATTGTTTTTTGATACTTCAAAGTAACCACATAAAGCGAACATAGTAACATTCGTTTGATGAACGTTACAAAGTTTTTGATAAGCGTTCTAATTTATTCTTTAATATCCTCCATCTGCATGGTATTCTCAGGAATATTTAGGTTGGTTTTAAAATCTGGAAAATAAAGAATCATTTTTCCTTCGTTCTTCATTTCCTTTGCTTCAACAAAGGTCCACTTTTTGGCAGTTTCATTATAAAAGCCAAGCATATATGTTGTGGCAGTAATGCGCTTGTCCTTCATCCGCATAACATTGTAGTTTTCTACATAACAACGAAATTCTCCTTGTTCTTTTACTACTTCAGATACAGATTTTGTTTTCGCAACTTCATATGTAAATCCTTCTGCCTTCATTTGATTAAACGTACTTTTTATAAATTCCTCCATAACAACAGCACCGCCAGCCGCTTTGATAATATTAGGATGTGTATAGGTTATCAGCGTTTTAAAATCTTCTCGCAAGGTAGCTTCACAAGCTGAGGTGGCATCGCGTAGTGCACTCGCTTTAAGTGTTTTTTGATCTTGAGAAAATACCTGTGTCACACAAAAAAAGAGTAGGAGGAATGTAATTTTTTTCATTTTAATTCTTTACTAATTATCGTTTAAATATACGCATAAAAAAACCCGAAACATCTAATTTCGGGCTTTGTGTATGATGTGAAGATTACTTTTCAGCATCTCCTTTTTTACGTTTTGCTTCTTTCATGGCTTCTCCAATTTGATTGCTCGCCGTAAAGCTTGCAACCATATTGTTGAGCATGTCACTTCCCGCTTGTGGAGAATTTGGTAATAAGATTAAATTACTATTGGTTTCTTCTCCAATCGATTGCAATGTATCATAATGCTGCGTTACCACAATCAACGCTGACGCTTCCTGCGAGTTGATGCCCACTTTGTTCAATACTTCTACCGATTCTTCCAAACCGCGAGCAATCTCACGACGCTGATCTGCAATACCTTGACCTTGCAAACGCTTGCTTTCTGCTTCCGCTTTTGCCTTTTCAACAATCAAAATACGTTGTGCATCTCCTTCAAACTGAGCGGCAATTTTTTCACGCTCTGCGGCATTAATTCGGTTCATTGCTGATTTTACCTGCGCATCTGGATCAATATCAGTGACTAAGGTTTTAATAATATCATATCCGTACTCAAACATATATTCTTTCAGTTCTCTTTTTACGGCAATGGCAATATCATCTTTCTTTACGAATACATCATCCAATTTCATTTTAGGAACTTCGGCACGAACTACATCAAAAACAAACGACGTAATTTGATCGTGTGGATATTCCAACTTATAAAAAGCATCGTATACTTTGTCTCGAATGACAACATACTGTACCGAAACTTTCAACTTTACAAATACATCATCCAACGTTTTTGTTTCAACAATTACATCCAACTGCTGAATTTTTAAACTTAATTTTCCTGAAATACGGTCTACTAGTGGAATTTTGAGCTGTAAACCTGACTGACGAATGCTTTGAAAACGTCCAAAGCGTTCAATAACGGCCGCTGTTTGTTGTTTTACAATAAAGAAAGCTCCCATAAATACAATAAGAGCTACAACGCCAATAATTGCATAATTTGTGTATTCAACCATAATAACCCTGTTTTTTAAATGTTAATATATAAAAATAATTTTTTTGAATTAAAAAGAATACATTTGACGACTTTAAAATCAAAACCTACCCCAAATGCAAAAACCTATGTACCTAACATTAGTAGTGATTTCACTACTTTTTGTTACAAAATCATTTTCACAAGGTCGCTATGACAGTTACAATCGCTTCGGAATTTCTGCTGGAATTCACCAATTTGACATTCAAACAAACGATTTAGTTACGACCTCGGGAACTGGCTTTCAAGGCGGATTGTCTACACGTGGAACTGTTGCCAGACATTTTGATATGATTTATTTTTTACATCTCAATTTTCATGAATTCAATGTGTTGGGAAGAGAAACGGCACTGTCAGAAAATGTAGAAATCCCATTCAACTTACTCGGTGGAAAAATCGGTGTCTTGGGAAGTTACAAAATCATTGAGAAACACCTAAGTGTCGAATTTGGTCCTGCCTTACAACTATCAGAAAAGTTTGAAATTGACAGTGAATTTGAAGACTACATTTTACAAGGATACGATTCATTCACAGCACGAGATGCACGCCAAACCAATCGTTTCAATATCATGGGAATTGTGGGAATCTCTGCTGGATTTCAATCATTTAAAATCTCCTTGCAATACGAATACGGATTTTCCAACGTGCTTAGTAAACTCACAGTAGATAATAGAGAATTAAATGGAAACATAGAACAGTTGAGTGTTTTAGCTACTTTCTATTTGTAGGCTGAACCAATTCCGTTGCAGAACGAGATCCAATATAACACAAAACAAAAGAGCGCCGAAAAGCGCTCTTTTTTTAGTATGCTAAATTTGATCAGCAAATAGTATCATAATTTTATAAGATTCCGCATCAAGTACGGAATGACGGAATTTCATTCCTTACAACATCTCCAAAACCTTTTCAATACGCTTGACTGTTTCCTGTTTGCCAATTAAAAACATGACGGTAAACAAATCAGGTCCGCTCAGTGTTCCTGAAAGCGCAAAACGCAATGGTTGCATTACTTTTCCAAAACCAATTTCGTTATCGGTAATCCAACCTTTAATACTTGTTTTCAAGCCTTCTACGGTGTAGTCTTCAGTGGACTCAATAATTGTTATCAATTTTTTCAAGATGCCCTCTGTACCTTCTTTTAAGGACTTTTTACGTGCCTTTTCTTCGTATTCTGTAGGAGTTTCAAAGAAAAAGTGACTTACATTCCACAAATCCTTAACAAAGGAAGCGCGGTTTTTTACAGCGTCGACAACCAATTCAATAAAATTGATATCAATATCAGCCAATTCCGTTCTATCTTGTCGGAATGCTGCAGCCAATATTTTTGTCGATTGCTGTGGCATGTATTGCAGATTGAACCAATTCATTTTTTTAATATCAAAGCGCGCACCAGCTTTGTTGATGCGTTCTAATGTAAATTCCTGAATCAATTCCTCCAAACTGAAAATTTCTTGCTCTGTGCCAGGATTCCAACCTAAAAAAGCTAAGAAATTCACCAACGCTGCTGGGAAATAACCTTCTTCTTTAAATCCAGTAAAGGTTTCTTCTGTTTTTGGATCTTTCCACTCAAGTGGAAATACTGGAAATCCGAATTTGGCGCCATCTCGTTTTCCAAGTTTTCCTTTTCCTGTAGGTTTTAAAATCAACGGCAAATGTGCAAATTGCGGTGCTTCCCACTCAAATGAGCGATACAATAAATAGTGCAACGCTAACGAAGGCAACCATTCTTCTCCACGAATTACATGCGTGATTTCCATCAAATGATCGTCCACAATATTCGCTAGGTGATAGGTAGGCATACCATCACTTTTAAACAAAACTTTATCATCTAAAATACTACTATCCACTTTCATGTCTCCACGCACAATATCTGTCAAATGCAACGTTTCATCTTGCGGTGATTTATAACGAATGACATACGGTTCGCCAGCATCTAATTTTGCTTGTACTTCCTCTGCGGAAAGCGACAACGAATTGGTTAATTTTAGTCGATTGTGCCAATTATAAATAAATGTTTTTCCTTTGGCTTCATGATCTTTTCTGTGACCATCCAACGCTTCTGCGGTATCAAAAGCATAATACGCATGTCCTTTGTCAATCAGTTGATCAGCATATTGTCGATACAAATGTTTACGTTCACTTTGTCTGTATGGACCAAAACCACCATCTTTTCCAACACCTTCATCAAATGGAATTCCACACCATTCCAATGCGTTTACAATGTATTCTTCGGCACCTTCTACAAATCGGTTTTGATCTGTATCTTCAATACGTAATACAAAATCACCGCCGTGTTTTTTAGCGAATAAATAATTAAATAAGGCAGTTCTAACACCTCCAATATGTAGTGGTCCAGTAGGACTTGGTGCAAAACGGACACGAACTTTTTTAGTCATAGTAGCAAGTATATGGTTATGAAGTGCAAATGTACTAGTAAAAACAGAAACCCTCAAAACATAATAAGGTTTGAGGGCTTCAAATCATCAACAAGTTGATAAAATGCTACGTCTTTTTACATTCTAAAGCATATAGGAATTATAACATAACTTTTTATTGAGTATTTGTATTTACTATCATCACAACAAAGATGCATCATGAAACGACAATAGAGCAGTGGCAAAGCACTACAATTGCTTTCGTGTTTTGACTCAAAATTGTATGGAAAAACACCTTATCCTGCAATGGCGATCATTTCTGAAGGAATGCGTTTGTTCATCACCTTAAACCACAAAGGCGGAATTAATGCCATGACCATGGAAGTTGGATAACCAAATGGCATCTGTGGACTTTTTTCGTGACAATCTAAGATTTGATATTTTTTAGAAGCTTTGTAATGATGATCGCTGTGACGCGTGAGTTCATACAATACAATACGCCCAATGACATGATTGGAATTCCAAGAATGAATCTCGCGAACACGTTCGTAACGACCTGAAGCCAATTGCTTTCTTAACAACCCGTAATGTTCTATATAATTGATCGTTTCTAACAGTAAAAAGCTTACGACAGCACTCGCAGCAGCAAAAAGGAGCGCTAATTCACCCAAGAAAAAGAAGATACTCGCCAAGTAACCAATCTGCAGTAGCGTAAACCAAAACATATTATTTTTAAAAGAGAAAAACGAAAAGTTTCCGCGCTGACGTAAATTTTGTTGAATCTTCCACGCATTTACATATTGACGTACCGTTGAGGTAATCCAAAAGGAATACACAACTTGATTGTATCGTGCTGTTGCAGGATCTTCTTTGGTAGCTGCATGCAGATGATGCCCAAAATTGTGTTCCACAAAAAAGTGCATATACATGGACGGAAGCAATAATAACTTCGCCATAATTTGCTCGTATTGGGTCTTTCGATGTCCCAATTCGTGTGCTACATTGATACCGTTAGAACCGAGAACAATTCCTGTAGAAAAGATCAAACCAACGACTTCGTAGGTTTCATACATTCCTTTAGAAATATTGATAAGTGTGACGATCAACAATCCAAAAACGACAGGAACATTTAAATAGAGCAGCCAATCAAAAATTGGATTGACTGACTTTTCTTCGACTTCTTCTTCGGTCAAGTTTTCTGGTTGTTGTGAAAAAACCAACTCTAGTAATGGAATCATTCCAAATGCATAAATGGGCGTTAAAAATGTATAATAGCCTCCAAAGTACAATGCGATTACGGCAACCAAAGGTGTAGAAAATGCCGCCAAATATTTCAAGTCTTTCATCTTCAATTCAGGGTTTGCCTAAAAATACTACTTTTTTTCCTGAATTGAAATTATGAATTAGAATCGCTTATACAATCCCAAAGTCAGTGCAGCTTGCTTTGCTACATTATTTCCAGAAAAAGCACCGCCAAAGGTCAAAATTCCACCCAGAGAATTGTTAATTTCCCCAATCGCTTTCAAACCAAAAGCACCATATTCTTGATTGTTTACATATAAAGCAGTAGCCAAATTAGCA
>JBCCLS010000002.1:0-25780 GCA_039026835.1 Bacteroidota bacterium
AAAACATACCAAAAGACTATTCTAGGGAATCAAATAGTATACACTGTTGAAGATAGTCCCATAGCGCAATTAGAAATTACAAGTACTAGCTTTAAGCTAATTGTTAATGAAGAACACTATCAGTATATAGTGTAATTTAACAAATGACTACAGATCGATCCATTTATCTCCGTCAACAACAAAAACCAAGCACAGAATGTAAACGCTACATTCTGTGCTTATTTTTTATCTAACAAATTGATTGTAAACTTCTTCCAAAATTAAAAATTACGTTACCATCCTTAAAAATTATCTTCAAAAAAATAAAATCTAACTTTTTTTTGCGACATTTTTCAAACATTCGAGTTATACTTATAAACTAACACACTATTGTGACGCAACCGGAATTGATAAAAGCCTGCAAACAGAACAATCTGAAAGCACAAATGCATGTATATCAGCAGTACAAAAATATGCTGTACAATGCCAGCTTTCGAATTGTGAAAAATCAACACGATGCACAAGATGCCGTGCACGATGCCTTTATCAAAGCGTTTCAAAATATCGCAACGTTAGAAAAAGACCTTAACCTTGGCGCCTGGTTAAAACGAATTGTAGTCAATTGCTCTCTGGATTTTTTGCGAAAGAAAAAGAAATTAGGCTGGCTACAAGACGTTACAACTTTCCTTGAAGAGGAAGAAGATACAACCGTGTATGAAGACATTTCTTTTAAAATTAAAGAAGTCAAAAAAGCACTCAATGGACTGAAAGACAAATACCGAATTATTATTGTATTGTATCTAATTGAAGACTATTCACACAAAGAAATAGCACAACAATTAGGTTTAAACGAAAGCACCGTACGCAATCAATACATACGTGGAAAACGTCTGTTACAACAGCAATTGCAAAACAAAATAGTATCATGAGTTTAGAAAAATTTATACAACAACACCAAGAAGCATTTGACGAGGCAACCATGCCTGAAACGGCAACTTCAGATTTTGAAGCACGACTCAAAAAAGAGTTGCATGCTGAAAAAGGTGTAAAACGATTGGTAACATTTAAATATGTTGGAATTGCTGCCAGTGTACTACTCTTGCTTAGTATTGGCTATTTCTATCTAAATCAACAACAAAAGGTAAATGCGCGTGATCATTTGGTATTAGCACTTGAAGAAGAACAAACAAACAGCGAGCGCTTGCAAACCATTTACGAAATTGAGGAAAACGAACAATATCAAAAAGAGGATGAAAAAATACTCAACGCCTTCTTCAAAATCTTAAAAGAAGATTCAGATGTAAATTCAAAAATAGCCGTGATTGAAGCTTTGTTAAAATTTCCAAACAATCAACAAGTACGCACCAATCTAATTGAAGCATTAGAAATAGAACAAGAACCGTTAGTGCAACTTAAACTCATCAATTCTGTTGCTATACTACGCGAACAACGCGCCAAAGTTCCTTTGCAAAAAATCATAGACAATAAGGAATCGTTGCCGTTAGTAAAGGGAAATGCTTCTGAGCTATTAGCCATGTTAAATCAATAAAAAAACAAAAAACGAACAGATGAAAAAAATAGTAACCGTATTGACACTTTGTATATGTATGAGTGTCAGCTTTGCGCAAGAAAAAGAAAAACGAATCAAATTCAACAAAGGAACACTCAAAATATGTTCCAACTCACACATGACCATCAAAGGATATGACGGCGATGAAGTGATCATCAAAAGTTTAACCAAAAACAATCGTATTGCCTTTTACCGCAATATTGTAGGACAGAATAAAGACTCGGTGAGATTCATAAAATCTGGAGATTCTACCATTGCTACAGGATACAGATTTATTACAGGTCGATTGGACAAGATGGATCGCGAAAAAGGACTGAAACCATTGGGTACTAAATCGGCGGATCCTGCGGATAATTTATACCTAGATATCACAGAAAAATCAGGAGAACTGATCATCCGCGACTATTCACTGAATAATTCAAATAAAAATAATGTGGGAATTGCATCTAGCTTCGTAATGCGCAACAATAAGTACGAATTGTTAATTCCAAATTCCCTCAAACTCTCGTGGAATGCTGAAAATTGTACCAAAAAGAATTCTAATACTTTCTATGTACGTACGAATTCAAATCCTTGGAAATTAGTAGATTTTGAAGGAGAAGTCGAAATTTCCACCTCGTATGATTCTATCAATTTAATCAACGTAAGTGGTCCCGTAATTGCCAATACTATTGGCGGAAATATCAAAGTTGTCTTTGAAAAAATTATGCCGTCAAAGTTGTACTCTTTGGTGAGCAACGATGGTTATATTGATGTAACCTTACCAGAAAATGCCAATGTAAAAGTAGATGCTTCCGGATATCGTATCCTTAGCAATATTGACTTTAAAATCATTACGGATACACTCACAGAAACCTTTAAAAACATGCAACTGCAATTAAATTCTGGTCGTACAAAAATGAAGATCGATGCTGGTTCTGGAAGTGTGTATCTAAGAAAACGAGAGTAATTTAAATAACTCATATTATTACCTGAACCCGAGAAAGCTTCACGCAACTGTGAGGCTTTTTTTGTTTTTTCTCGGCCTGAAAAAAGTACGTTATACCATCCAAAAACTACACCTGATACTGCAACTCACTCAACCCTTTATACACACCATTTTCCAACAAAATCAATTCGTCATGCGTGCCGGTTTCGTGTATTTTTCCATTTTTTAAGACTAAAATGGTATCGCAATCTTTAATGGTGGATAAACGATGTGCAATGATAAACGAAGTTCTTCCTTTCATCAATCGATCTAAAGCTTCTTGTATCAATACTTCCGATTCAGAGTCTAGCGAACTTGTGGCTTCATCCAAAATTAAAATTGACGGATTCTTTAAGATCGCTCTTGCAATCGCAATACGTTGTTTTTGTCCGCCCGAAAGCTGAATTCCACGATCGCCGACAAACGTATCGTATCCTTCTGGGAAATTCATGATAAACTCATGTGCATTGGCATCTTTCGCAGCAGCAATGATTTCTTCTTCCGTCGCGTTCAAATCTCCGTAAATAATATTTTCTTTAATCGTTCCACCAAACAAAATCACTTCTTGTGGTACCAACGCCATTTCGTTTCGAAGCTTACTCAATTCAAATTGATCTGCAGGAATGCCATCAAATAAAATGGTTCCCGAACTCGGTTTGTAAAATTGCAACAACAACGCAGATAAAGTAGATTTTCCTGATCCCGAAGGTCCCACCAACGCAATCTGTTTTCCTGCATCTACATGCAGTGAGATATTTTTTAATACCTCAACATCCAAGCGTGAATCGTACGCAAAATTTACGTTTTGTAGAGTTACAGTTCCATTCAAATGCAACGGATCTTTGATCGGTTCCAAAATGATATTTTCAGTCTTTCCTTCCAAGATTTTCATCAAACTTTCTGTAGCACCTAATGCTTTTTGGATTTTCGCATACAAATCGGGCAAACCGCCAATAGAACCGCCAATAAAAATTGTATACAGAATAAAACTAATAAAGTGTTTTCCGCTAATATCGCCTGCTTCTACCATCAACTTTCCTTGCCAAATGACAAACACAATCGAGCCAAACATGGAGAAAATAATCAACGTTCCAAAAAATCCTTGCCACTTCACAATTTTCATCGTTTTGTCGCGCACTTTCAGCACCGTATTTGTATAGCGTTTGATCTCGAAAATTTCATTTACAAAAGCTTTTACATTCGAAATTCCCATCAAACTTTCCTCTAAAATAGCATTCGATTTTGCAGCATGTTCTTGCGTTTCTTTGGAAACTTTCTTGATAAAGTTCCCAAAAAACATTCCAATCAACGCCATAATGGGCACAACTGCTAAAGTGATCAAACACAATTTAGGCGACATTAAAAACAACGCTGTCAAACAAATAACAACAGTCACCAATTGTCCAATAAATGCAGGCAATGTTGTGTTAAAAGTTTCGCGTAACATTTCAATATCGGTTGCTACTCTACTCGTCAACTCCCCTACTTTATTTTCATTAAAAAACTGCAACGGCGATGTCACCATTTTTTGAAATGATTGCACGCGAATATCTTTCATGGTATTTGCCGTAAAATACCCAAACAAATAGGTTTTGAAGAAGGAAAATATTGCCTGAATTCCAAATACGGTAAACAATACTTTAACCAATGTGTTGGTGTCATCCAAATTGACAAATGCTTCCGCAGCTTCCGTTGGGTTTGTAGTATCTTGACCCAACAATTGTCCAATGAGATACGGAAATAACATCATTGTGACGCTGGAAAGTAATAAAAAAAGCATCCCAAATGAGAACACACCGCGATACGGTTTTATAAACTGAAATAACTTTTTTCGCGCAATAGCAGTATTCTTTTTGGGTGGTTTTTGGGTGGTTTTTTTTGTGCTCATTGTTTAAAATTAATGATTTTAAATGTCAATTGTATAGGGATGCTTTGAAAAATTAGGATACATGATTACTTGTGATAGCATGATCATTTTATCCAGATTTAAACATTGGAAACTTCTTCGCGTTGGTAAAGAATTTCTTTTTCTCCGAACAATCGCTCGGAAATGATTCCTTTGGCTTCACAAGCTTTGATCAGTGCGTTGGATTCTATAATTGGAATGGATTCCTCCGTGTATTTGATGCTGCTAATGTATTTTAACCACGGTTCCATGCCCATAGCATATACATATACTTCTGACGGATTGAACGTATTGACCAAATCCATTCCTCTTTTGGAATTGGAACCTGCCAATCTTCTCGATTGATCCATTTCTTTGGGAACTTTATCCGTCAAATACGGTCCGTAAATCCACGATAAAGGCGCACCTTCGCATTCCATTCCCAAAAAGATTACATCCGTATCGCCAATAATTTGATGGACTTTTTTATAGATTTCATTTTCCACATTGCAAGAATCTGCTACAAATAACATGGAAAAGGAAGCGATTTTTACGTGAAAGCATAATTTGGTCGGAATGTTTAAATCGCAATGTTCCCCTAAAAAAGGAACACCTGTTATGTGATAACCGCCCAAGGTAAAACTTTCCATCACATCCAATTCAGTCACGTTGTGAAAACCTATGTTTTGAAACATCATTTTGAGACTTGGATCTTGTAATTTTCCGTTTCCGCCACGCGGAATAATGATATTTTTGATTTTATGGCGTAAGGGCAACAATGTTTCAAACATTACATGATCTTGGTGATTGTGCGTAATCAACACATAATCGATGACATCGGGCAAATCCACATCAGAAAAATGATCTACTTCCGAGACATACCCGTAATAACTGATCAGCGGATCCACCAAAATGCTGATATCTTTGGTCTCAACCAAAATACAGGCATGTCCAAAATAACGCATACGAATGTGTTCACCTTCATATTTTTGATAGGTTGGCGGTTTTTCTTCTGTAAAGAAACTCGCAAACAATGCATCATCTTCACAGTCCAACAACTTTGCAATTTCAGCAAAAGAACCGGCTTCTTTCTTCATTCGACTCAACTTGTCAATAGCAGGATTTGCAAATGGAATTTCAATATGTTTGATGTGATCTTCGTCCAAGCGCGGCGTACTCAACACAAACGGTCGATCGTCATTATCAGTAATCCAAAGCGCCACACTTTGCATACTTTCGTCATAGTATTCACTTTTATACAACAAACTTTCAAAAATATTATAGGACGGATTGTTATTCAAATCGTATACCAACTCCACATAACCGCGCAATGCTTCTGGAATTTTAGCGTACAAATCGTCCAAAGAATGACCGCTCGCTTCGTTTTTCAGCATGGTTTCCAATTCCGTAATCGCGTCTGCCAAACGCAATAACTGTGCTTGTTTGGTTTCCGTAGTTTGTTTGAGCGCAATGACATCTTCTTTGCGTTCGGTTGGATAATCCATAAACGGTCCGCCCAACAATTTCGGATTTTTTGTGGCAGCTTTATGTGCTTTTGGCGCTTGAATGTACGAATTGATAATCTTCAAGTTTCGCTCTTTCACAATCTTTGCTGCCGTTGCCGGAGAAATTAAATGCGACCAGCAATACCAGCGATTTAACAAAGGTTCAATAACTACATTGGGTTTTAAATATACCTGATCGTTCATGAGGTTGCAGTGTTTAAATTGTTGATAATTTCGGCGACTGTCTGCGATTCATTTTCTAAAAGCAAACGTAACAATAGAGCGTATTGATTGGCTCTTAAAATCGCATCTGCTTCTGTAAATCGGTTCGAATTGTACATTACATTCAGGGCAATAGTATGCTCTTTTTCTGTGAAATTGAACGAGAAACTACGTCCAAACCATTTGTGTACCGCAGAGCTGTCTGTACTAAAAGAAATGCCTTCCATTTGTGTATCATTGCTCACTTTGGTAAAATTCTCGATGCCAATTCCAATCGGACATTCGGCAAATTTGAGTTGTTCTACCAGCAGACTGTACGGATAATTTTGATGTGAAAAAACATCTAACAGATTTTGCTTGCTGTTTTTTATAAATTCTTCCACAGTGATGGAAGTGTCAATAGACGTTCTAAAAATAGTATCATTCGCATAATAGCCAATTTGATTGTTCAAATCTTTGTGTTCGCGTCCTGCATTGACACTGGCAATGGCAATATCTTTTTGATCGGTTGCTGTGTGGATCAATAGTTTTAAACTTCCCACTAAGAAAGAAAAAATTGTAGTATTGTATGCAATGGCTTTATCGCGAAGTAAGGTTGTAAATTCTTCATCTAGCATGATTTCATGTCCAAATCCATTATAAATATTGAATTCTTGTTGTTCCACCGTGTGCGGGAAGTCAATCGCTTGAGTTAAATCTTTTAAATAGGAAAACCAGAAATCTTTAGAAGCATCCAATTCTCCTTGATTGATTTTATCGTTTTTCCAATATGCAAATTCTTTGTAGTGAATCTTTAACGGTGCTAATGTAGCATCTTTTTCTTGTGCAAAATTGTTGTACGTTTCAAACAATTCGTCAAATAAAACATTCATTGACCAACCATCTGACACAATATGATGAATGACCATAATTAACGAATGTTCTGTATCACTCTTTTTGATTAATCGCATGCGCAACAAAGGACCTTCAAACAGATCAATTGACAGTTTGTCTTCAATTTCTAAAAATTCTGCTACTTTTTCTGATGGATTTTCATCTTGCGATACATCGTGATAGTTGAAACTGAAGGTACGATCGCCGTTGGCAAAGATTTGTTGTTTCGATTCGCCATCAATTTCTACAAATAAAGTACGCAAACTTTCATGGCGTTGTACAATAAATCGCAACGCTTTTTCAAACGCTTCCACATTCAAATCACCTTCCAACTTAAAGGATCCTGGAAATGCATTGTTGGGTTTTTGATCTTTACTCATCATTTGAAACGCCTTTTCAAATCCTAAGAAACGCTTCTGATTGAACGAAATGTCATAAATACCACTTTCTTCATGAATCACCGGAATAATGACCTCTTTTTGTGAAAAATTCTCCGTGTGTTTTGCCAAGGTTTGTGGCGTAGAATGATCAAATACATCACGAACATCAATCGTAATTCCTGTGACTTTGTAAACTTCCGAAACCACCTGAATTGCCTTTAAAGAGTTGCCGCCAAATTCAAAAAAGCTATCTGTAATGCTCAATGGTTTGTGCAGTAAGACTTCTTCAAAAATGGTAACAATATGTTGTTCATATTCTGTAGTTGGTGCAATAATTTCTTTTTCTTGTTGTGTGGTAGCTGCCACTTGAATTTGTTGTTTCAGTGCGCTCATATCTATTTTTCCAGCACTGTTGAGTGGAAATTCATCAAAATACACAAAGGTATTTGGCAACATATATGCCGGAAAGATATTGTTGAGATACGACTTCAACGTTTCCGAATCAATCTCAGCTGTTTTTTCTACAAAAGCTACCAATTGTTTTCGGTTGTTGGATTCATCAACAATAACAACCGTATTTTTTACAGCTGAATGTGACGTGATAGACGATTCTATTTCGTGTAATTCTACTCGAATTCCGTTCAATTGTACTTGCGAATCCATTCGCCCGTGAAATAACAACGTTCCATCTTCCGTATACGAAGCATAATCGCCTGTTTTGTAAATAAGATCATTCTGTAGATAAGAAGTTACAGTGAATTTTTCTGCGGTTAATCCTTCATTGTGTAAATAACCGTCCGACAAGCCCAATCCTGCTACGCAAATTTCACCCTGCAAGCCATTGGGTACTAGCTTCATGTTTTCATCCAAAAGTAAAATCACTGTATTTTTAAAGGCTTCTCCGATCGGGACGCTGTTTTCGGTGTAATAGTTTCTTTTGTCGTAATCAATCTTATAGAAAGACGCGCCAATGCAGGTTTCCGTTGGTCCATAACCATTGTAAACATCCATGGTTTGCGAATAGTGAATACAATCAGGGATGGATGCTTTTTCTCCTGTTGTGATGATTTTCTGAATGGTTGGCAGTGCACGTTTGTTCAATATTTTCAGATACGAAGGCGGAAAAATAGCTGCGTTTACGTTGTGTGTTTCCAACAATTCCGTTAACACATTGGTATCATTTTTTTCACGTTCAGAACTGACAACCAAGGTATTTCCGGCAGCCAATGCCATGAAAATTTCCACCAACGACGCATCAAACGAAATAGACGCAAATTGCAACACAGTATGTTCCGTTAACTCCAAATAATCAATATGATACAACATGCGATCAGAAATACTTTTATGTTTGATTGGAATGGCTTTCGGTTCTCCTGTGGAGCCTGAAGTATGAATAATATATGCAGTTTGCGAAGCATTCGAGCGGTTTTCGAAAGTCGTTTCTTCTCCAGCCTCAAAATCAATTTCCAAGTCAAGCGCGAGTAAATTTCCTGTATATTCTTGTAAATCAAACATTAAATCACTCACCGTAATCAATACGTTCGCGTTGGTTCTTTGCAAAATGGTATCGCGGCGTTCAATAGGTAATTTTAGGTCGAGCGGCACGTAAATTCCACCACATTTCCAAATTGCCAACAAAGCAATCAGCCAATTATCAGAGCGTTCTAACATAACGCCAACACAATCGCCCAACTGCACATCGTATTCTTGAATTAAATACGCTGCCAAGATATTGATACGATTGTTGAATTCTTGATAACTAAGTGTTTCACCATTGTACACCACTGCTGCCTTTTCAGGATTTGTCTCCACAAACGCTTCAAACAATGCTGCTAGAGTTTTATCAGAATCGTACGCTTTGGTAGTATCATTAAAAACTTGGAGAATGGTATTTTTTTCTTCTGCTGCGACAATTTCTACTTCTGTTAAAATGGTATCCGGTTGCGTAAATAACGCCAAACAGGCATCAAAATGTGACGATACGTTCTGAATAAAGAAAGCATCAAAACAAGTCGTATCATAAGTAATACTGATGTTCATTGAACTTGCTGCTTTACTGCATGAAAACACAAAATCAACTTCCTCTGTCAGCGCAGTATCGTGTGCATTTTCGTATACGAATACCACATTGCTTTTTGCGTTTTTGCCTAACAAATCACTTTTTTGCTTGCTGTATTGTTCCTTGAGGGTTTCTTGACATGTTTTTAAATGTTCTTTGAAACTTCGGTTGGTGTCTACGTGTAATGAAATTGGAATTTGCAGGGCATCTTTTTCCACATTAGCCAAATGCGGCGTATTGATGACAATATCTTTTTGTGCAGTATACTTTCGAATCAACACGGAAAACGCCGAAAAAAGTACGACCAACGAAATGGTATCATTCGTTTTTGCTACTTCGAAAAATTTAGCATGTTTTGACGTATTGAGCTCAAACTGAAATGTAGCTTTTTCGCCTTGCGATAGTCCATTTTTTTGTCGGAACGAAAACCGAGTTCCTGCTTCGGTTGTCCAAGAGGTTTGCTGTGTAGTTTCGGCTATACTTTGTGTACTCATAGGTAAAATAGCTTTTAGTTAAAATATTGAAATGTCTAAATCGATGGTTTCTTTGACTTCATCTTTGAACTGAATCACGTTTAGAATTTGGTTTTGTATAATTGAAATGTCGCGTGGTTCTGTTTTTGGGTCAAACAATCCTTCTTCTTCCCATAAATCAGGATCAAGACTAATCGCGTTGACATTGAGCCACACAGGTTCTTGAAAGCGTTCTAATTGTACTGGCATCACATCTTTGATCACAATTAAGAAAATAGCTTGTGCAAATTCTTCCAAACGATCTACCGTATGTTTTCTGTCTTCAATTAAGGTTTCTAGCGATTTATTTGGTTCTAAATTTCGCTTGAAAATGTCTAAAATAAACGGAATGCTTAAGTAATCAATAAAGTCAAACGTAAAGGTATGTTTTGCCACTTTGTGCCAATCCAAGAAAAGTTTTTTCATGCGACCTAAGGCAAAAATGATGTTGGCGTTTTCTTTGTCCAAACGTGTTTTTACGTCAATATCCAAAAAGGTTTTGTTGAACATTTGTGGGCAATCCAACGACCAACCAATCACTACACTCCACAAATACGCCAATGTATACACTTGCTCATGTCCAAAATACGGATACGAACCTTGAATGTGATCTATTAACCATTCGTTTTGCGAGATTACAAACTGACTCAAACGATTGACATGTGATTCTTCTAATGAATTCTTCAAATCTTTTCGAATCATATCAACGATGCAATTGTTTTCATAACCAATCATATTAGAGCCTGGTGAATACAACGGATCGGCAAATACCGCAGCTTCACCTGTACATGCCCAACGATCGATAGAAGCCACGCGGGTTGCAGAATGACTGTAGTTTTTATTACGTAGAAAATCTTCCATTTTAAAGTTTTCCAGATGTTTTGCAATTGCAGGTTCGTGCTGTTTCAACCATGCTTTAGCTTTGGTTTTGGTATTGTATGAACTGAAATCGTGATACGCTTCCGAGGTGACAATTCCGATACTTGTATGTCCAGAATTGAGTGGAATTAACCAAACCCAATACCCTTGTCCCATAATATGAAATGTGGAATAATAGCGGTTTTTGTGTGGCACATGATTGCGATAGCTTTGGTTGTCTTTGTTTACCATATCTTCCACATCAAAACGTCCTTTTACACGAAACCAAGCGGCGTTGTGTGGTGTGTCCATTTTTTTAGTAAGATTGTATTTGTTGTGGAAAAACAAGCGTCGTCCCATGGCATCTACAACCCAACGACAGCGCAAATCGAAAGTACCGTGATCATTTTTTATACGCACAACATTGTCCAATGCTTTTTCATTGATTTCAATATCTGTAATTGCCGTATCATCAATGATTTCTACACCACTGACTTTGTTGATTTCATACAAATCATTTTCCAACACACCGCGATCCATTTGCAAGGAATCATACGGCGGATATTTGGACAATCCAATTTCGGGACGTTTGGTCCACTCATCTTGTCCGTTGCCTAGAATAAATCGGAATCCTAATTTTTTGAAATGTGCATTTTTAAAATAGGATTGTAATTGTAAGTCTTCTGTAAAATAGTACGAAGCAATTTCCGTAGTAGATTCGCCCACTTTATAAGTGGCAATGGGTTTGGGAAAGGTTCGTTTTTCAATAACTAAGGTAGAAAGTTGTGGAAATTCTACTTTTAATTGTCTCGCTAATGTGAGTCCAGCCAAGCCGCCGCCACATATAATCACATCGTATTTACTTTTCATTGGATTCATAAACGTTACTTTTTTGTACTAATTTTTATGGTCAAACTAATGTTAGTTATCAAAGAAGAAATCAAAATCAAATGACTTCTTAATTTCATGGTTACTGGTATCTTTTTTTAGTGCTTCCATCTGAATGCCAGGATTTTCAATGACTTCATTGGTCACAAAAACTATGGCATCAGCAATCTCTTGAATGGTACTCGCTTTGAATAAGTCGCTATTGTAATCTAGCGCAATCAGCATGTCATCTTCCAATTCATTGAGTTCTATTCGTAAATCTACCATGCTGATAATGCCTGAATCGCTCAAATCAGCTGTAGATATATCATCTGTATGTTGTAAACCTGTATCTGCGAGTTCTTTGTTTTGCATCACAATCACTACATCAGAAAAAGGCATTCGGTCGTAATAGCGTTTTACGTTAAGGTCGCTCGCCAGCTTGTCAATCGGATAAAATTGATAGTTAAACACACCCAACATAAAGTCTTTCATTGTTTTCACAACATCGCGAAATGCAGTTCCATCTTCAAAGGTTGTCTGTACGGGAATGCTGTTAATGTACGGTCCAATTTGGTTTTGCAAATCCAAATGAAAACGTCCGTGAATAGGCGTACGCACGGTAATATCATCTGAATTGATATGTCGCGCCAAGCTAATTTTCATCACGCTCATTAAAACCATGTACAGACTTGCATTTTCTTTTTCCGCTAAGAGTCTGAGTTTGGTGAGTTGGTGTTTTTCTATACGTACTGAAATGCGCTGTCCGTTGGTGGTTTTTTCTTTTGCGCGTTCAAAATCGGTTGGAAAGTGAAAATCGTTGACACCGTTTGGAAATTGGGCTTTCCAAAAGTTCAACGCTCTGGTTCCTAAATCGCTCGAAAGCTGTGATTGCAACCACACACTGTAATCTTTGTAATGAATTCGAAGCGTTTCTGGTGTATAATCCGCATCGGCAATCAATCCGTTGTAATTTTCCATGATTTCTTCAAACAGCAACTTAATCGACCAACCATCTACAATGCTGTGATGCAATGTCATGATAAAAACAAATTTTTCATGCGCTGCTTTGATGAGTTGTCCTCGAATGAGCGGTGCTTTTGTAAGATCGAAAGGAGTTGCATACTCTTCCTTTGCAATATTAATGATGGTTGCTTTGGAATTTGTTGTGTTTGATACGTCTTTGGTTGTCAATGTAAATTCAAATGCCGTTGGTAGCAGAATTTGTTGCATGGGCGCTTGTGCTACTTCTATGAAAGCTGTGCGCAAAATTTCATGTTTTTGAATACACAGTTGTATGGCTTTTTCAAAAATCTGTGGATTGATTTCTTTTCTTAAATTGTACAGACTGATACTGTTGGCTACAATTTTTAAGCCCATTTGGTATTGCATCCAAAAGCGTAATTGTGTGTTCGAAACTGGATAATATTCAGCAGATGGCGCAGGCTGAATTTCTTCGTTTTCAATGCCTTTCTGCGTATTCAATACTTTTGCAAGTGTTGCAATTGTAGGATGATTTGAAAATACACTGACATCTACTTTTTGTTTGAATTCGTGTTGAATCTTCCCTAAAATCTGCATGATTTTGATAGAATCGCCACCTAGCTCATAGAAATTATCAGCAATGCTGATACGATCTAGTTTTAGGGTTTCCTTCCAGATGTTTGCAAGTTTTTCTTCAATTTTATTTGTTGGGGAAATGATTTCGTTTGAGGTTGTAAACGTTACTTCGTGTGTTTTCAACTTTTTCACATCTACCTTGCCATTTAGCGTTACCGGAAAATGTTCGAGTTGAATGAATTTTGCCGGAATCATATAGTCTGGCAAATATTTCTGTAAAAACATGCGCAGCGTTAACGTTTCTACAGCAGTGCCGTTTTCAACACTATAAAAACACACTAAAAATGATGCCGTATCGGTTTTTTTATGAATGACTGCATTTTGTGTAATTCCTTCGAATTGCAACACCGTATTTTCAATTTCGCCTAGCTCAATGCGATGCCCTCTGATTTTGACTTGAAAGTCAGTTCGTTCCACAAAAACCAAATTCCCATCAGGCAACCATTTGACCATATCGCCTGTTTTATAGATCATTTCCGAGTTGTCAAATGGACTTTTTAGCAACACTTTTTGACTGAGTTCATCATTCCCAACATAACCGTTCGTCAGACCAACGCCACCAATATATAATTCGCCCGCAACACCGATTGGTTGCGGCTGTAAATGCTCGTTTAATACATACAATTTGGTATTTGCTAGCGAAGTTCCGATAGGAATGTTGTGTGGTACATTTTCAGGATTTACTTTGTAAAACGTAGCACAAATGGACGTCTCTGTCGGACCGTATGCATTGATGTACGTTAGGTAGTTGCTGTAATGTTCCACATCGTTTGTGATGGCTTTTTCGCCACCAGAAATCAACGTGCGTAACGGCAATTGTTGACTTTTATCAAGTACCGAAATGTATGCTGGCGTAAACGTCCCGACTGTAATTTTGTGTGTTTTAAGATACGATATCACATCAGTTCCTGATTTTTTTACATCTTCAGGAATTACATGCAACGTTGCGCCTGCAAATAAAGCAAGAAGTATTTCTGAGATTGACGCATCAAATGATAACGAAGCGATTTGCAGAAGATTATCATCGGATTGAATATCAAAACAGTTGACTTTATCAGACATCATATTGACCAACGAGCGATGCGTAATTGGTACGCCTTTTGGCTTTCCTGTAGAACCTGAAGTATAGATGATATACGCAGGATGCGTTTGTGCAACTTTTGACGGATACGCCATAGAATGTGCACTCAAATCTGTTTCCGCAGTGATGATTTTTGAAACATTTTCTTTGAAATTCACCAAACGATCTTGTAATTTTTCTTGCGTGATGATGGCTTTTACTTGGGCATTTTCAAGCATGTACCCGACTCGATTTTCAGGTGAAGCCACTGCAATTGGCACATACACACAACCTGCTTTCATGATTCCTAACATAGATATTACCACATCTGCGGAACGCTCTAGAAATACTGCAATCGCAGCTCCTTTTTCAATTTGTTGTTTTTGTAAATAATTTGCTAATTGATTGCTTTGCGTTTCCAATGCAGCATACGAAATGCTTTTTGAAGCATCTTGCACTGCAATTTTGTTTGGATTTTGTAATGCTTGTTTGGTGACAACTTCATGAATACAATCGGTTGGAATTGGCACCGCATTATCATTCCAGTCGTATATGAGCGTTTGTATATCTTTTTCCTGTAAGATTGGCAACGCAGCTACAGTTTGATTGGTTTCATCACGAAGAATCGTCGCTAAAATATTTTTAAAGTAATCAATAATGGTATCGATCGTAGATGCTGCATACCGATTGGCGTCGTAGTTGAGAATAACTTCCAAGTTGTTGCTAAACGAAAAGGCAAATCCCAACGGATAATGATCTTGTTCAATGGTTTCTAGCTTTGTGATATTGATATCGGTTTGCTGATTTTCCACACTGTATTTTGGAAAGTTTTGAAAACCATATAATATTTGAAACAATCCTTCTGGCGATTTGTAGTCAGAATACGAATAAATATCTGCCATCGAGGTATGTTCGTACGCCAAGCGTTGCAAACTTGTTTCTTGGATAATTTGCAAGAAATCGTCTATGGTGTTTTCATCTTCCAATTGCATGCGATATGGCGTCGTGTTGACGTGCAATCCAATAGAATCTTTGGTATCAATTCCACGCAACGATCGTCCTGAACTGATGCCGCCAATCAACAAATCGTTGGTATTGGTTAGTTTTTTTAATAAGATGAAAATTGCGGCAAGTGTGATGGTATTGGGTGTAATTCGCTTCTTTTGTGCAAATGCCTTGAATGCTTTGGCATCTGTTAAGTTTGTATATAGTTTGGTTTCTTTACGGATTTCATGAACTTCTGATAGACGTTTGTTTTCCAGATTTTCCAACGGCAACGGCGTGATTTCTTCAAAACCGTGCAAATGTGTTTCCCAAAAGACTTTCTCGGCAGTTTCGTTCTTAATGCGTAATAATTGCGAAACATAGTCACGATAGCGAATGGGTGCAGTCGGCTGAAATGCAGTTTGGTATTTTTTATGGGAATAGGAATTAAAAATATAGTTTAACAGAATTCCATTCGACCAACCGTCCATCAACACATGATGCGATTCTACGAGCAGTTTTGTAGTGGTTTCGTCAAATTCTATGAAGCAAATTCGCAACAATGGCGGTTTGCTAACATCAAAGTTTTGACGTCGTCGCTGCATGATGATTTCCTGCAATTTTTCTGCTTTGTTGTGTGCTGTTTTCCAATCGAGAATTTCTACAGTTGGTTGGCAATTTTTAAAGGTCACTTGTAACGGATTGGCAATGTTTTGATAAAAAACACCAGTTCGCAATGCATCGTATCGTTGTACGAGTGCTGCTATGGTTTCTTCAAACAGTGTGTAATCAATTTGCTCTTCAATGGTCACTACAGACTGCAAATAATAAAGATCAGAGTTTGTGGCTTTGATGTGTTCGTACAGAATTCCTAGTTGCAGCGGCGTTAGCTTGAATACTGCTTCAATATTGTCTTTAAAGTCTACAAGTTGATTTTCTTCTAAAAATGCTTCAATTGCTGCTTCGCTCGGTATTGCCAGATTCGTTTCTTCTGTATTTTCCTGAGTTTTTGTTGCTGAGAACTTTATGTTTTTAGACAATTCTTGAATGGTTTGGTGTTTGAAAAGGTCTTCGTTTTTCAAATCCAATCCATATTTAGACGCTTTGTTAATGACTTGAATATTTTTGATGGAATCGCCACCCAAATCAAAGAAATTATCCTCTACGCCTACCTCATCAATTCCTAAAATATCTTCCCAAATGGCGACTAATTCTTTTTCTGTTTCGCTTTGCGCAGCCACATATTCGTTATCCAAATCAAGTTTGATATCACGTTGCTGTAAGTGTTCACGATCTATTTTTTTGTTGATGGTGAGTGGCATTTCTTCTAATTGAATGAAAAAATGCGGCAACATATACGATGGAAGCGTTGCTGCCAACAATGCTTTCAACTCTTGACTTTTGATAGCTTCTACAGCAGTGAAATACGCAATTAAACTCAGATTATCATTGACTTTTTTCGGAATGACCGTTGCACTTTTAATAGATGCATGTTCTTGTAACGCAACTTCGATTTCCTGCGGATCTACTCGAAAACCTCTGATTTTGACTTGATGATCAGTTCTTCCCAAAAAGTAGACATGTCCGTCAGGTTTGCAAATAACGCGATCGCCTGTTTTGTAACAACGAATTCCATTGATTATATAAAAGCGCTCTGCTGTTAATTCTGCATTGTTGAGGTATCCTCGCGCCAATCCAGCACCTGACAAGTACAATTCACCCGATTGTCCCACAGGAACTGCTTGCTGCTGTTCGTCCAAAATGTGAAATTGAATGTTGCTTACCGGAATTCCGATCGGAATTTCTTCGTGAGTATCATTCGGATTCACTGTAAAACTCGACGCGCAAACCGTACTTTCTGTAGGACCATATGCGTTAATGTATGTTAGGTATTTTGAATAGTGTTGTACATCCGTAATTCGCGCTGCTTCTCCTGCCGTAATTAAGGTTTTTAGTGGTAATTTTTTCTCCTTTGGCACCGTTGCCAATAATGTGGGTGGTAATGTGGCAATTGTGATGTTTTTGTCGATAAAATAATCCAATAGCAAACGTCCATTCTTTTTGACAGCTTCGGGAATCATAACCAAAGTTCCACCACTGAGCAACGCTAAAAATATTTCTGAAACCGACGCATCAAACGAAATGGACGCGAATTGTGCGTACACATCTTTTTCGGTACATAAGAAACGTTGCAACTGATCAGTAATCATTGGCACAAAACTGCTGTGTTGTATCATCACACCTTTGGGAACGCCTGTCGTTCCTGACGTATAGATAACATACGCTAAATTTTCAGCAGTACTTTTTTGTATTATTGAAGCTGTTTTTTCATATGAAATCGTATCTATTTTTACCAAATCTGCAACCGCCACTTCCGACAATGTATCTTGGAACTTTGTTTTTGTGATAAGAGTTTTTAGTTGACTGTTTTGAACTATGTAGGAAATCCGTGCTGTAGGATAATTGATATCTAATGGTAAAAACGCAGCGCTAGCTTTGAGAATTCCAAGCATGGAAATAATGGTATCGATTGAACGATCCATGAAAATTCCAACAATATCATCTGCTTGTATACCACGTTGCTGAATTGTATGCGCAAGTGCATTGCTTTTGATGCGCAATTCTGAGTATGAAATATGTTCTTCCCCATGAACTACTGCAGTATGGTTTGGGTAGTTGACGGCAATTTCATCGAAAATTGTATGAATGCATTTTTGAGATGTAAACGGCTGTGCACTTTCATTTAAGGTAGCGAGCACACTTTTCTTTTTGGGCGCAACAGTTGTTGTATTGCCTTTGTTTGCTAGCAATTCCTTGTAACTTTCTATCGAAATTTCTCCTCTTCGTAATGCCTGTATTAACTCTTTACTGTTCATTCGCTAGTTTGATTTGGTCGTGTTTGCTACAATTTCCAACAATCCGATTGCCATGTATTCTTGGATAATTTTTAGAAGAATTTCCTCTAAATTTTCCAATACATAGGTAGATTCTGCCATGACAAATTGTGAAAAATTATCTATGAAAATGGCGTCTTGTGCTTGATAGAATTGTTTGAGTTGCGTCAGGACAGTGACAATTGGTTGTTGTTTTTTGAAATATTCTAAAACGACATTCTGTGGATTTTGCCAGTATTCTTTGATCAAATTGGTGTAATATGGCAACATGTACACATTCATTGTAGCCGCTGGAAGTTGTAGGTTTTCCTGTGCCATTTTTCCTTGTTTTAGTTCCCAATTCCAGGCTGTGGTGAGCTTTTTTGCCTTTGGATTGAGTTGTAGCGTGTAGGTTTTTAACTCTTCATTTGTTTTGTTGAATATCTTCTGAACTGTTTGATAGGTGTGAATATTTTTCGCTTGCAACTGCGCGTAGTTTTTAATGCCTTTTTTCAGGTTTTGAATGCTGATTTCTAGTTTTAAAATCTCGGAAAGCTGTTTTTTCTGAATTGGTTCAAATTGATTGAGATTTTTTTTGATGAATACCATAAAATTGAAAATGGCTTTTTCTTGAAGCGGCTGTGTGAGATATTCCGAAATCAACTTTTCATTGTGTGCTTTTAAATACGCTAACGTTCTTGGAAATACATTTTGCAATACATTTTCTTTGCTGTTGATTGGCAGTGTTTGTGTTTCCTGATTGCTGTTCAAAATCGTGTTTTTGGGTACAACAGCATTGCTGACATCTGCATTGTCTAGTGCCAATTGAAAGTGTGCTGCTTGTGTCATCGTCACTACATCTTGTAAATCATCTATATTGTGTTGTCTTAATTTTTCTTGAATAAATTCTGAAATCGTTTTCGCTTCTGAGTGAAAGTTTTCGTTGTCCAACATGCGCGCAGCCTCCAAAAAAAGTGTTCCTAATAAGACACATTTTTTTGCTGACAGTTGTGTTTTGGTTTGTTCGAATAGCAGTTTACATCGTTCTAAATAGGTGATGAAATCTGCTTTGATCGTTTCATCGTCTGTCTTTTGCCATAAGTGCAATGTAAATTTGGCGACACCTACATGAATGAATAGATTGTCTAATAACGGTCTAAAGTAATTAGTATTTTCTTGCTGTATTGCTTCTAGTGCTAATTGGTAGGTTTTTGAATTTTCGATGCCTTTTTTTGTGGCTTTCCAACCTAGATTTTCATTCCAAAATTGACGCTGATACTTATATATTTGCTTCGCTACTGCGATACATTCATACGAAATATCCTGTTCCGAAAGTTGTAAAAACGCATATCCAATTCCTGCATTTCCATATTCAAAGTTTAACAATCCATGTAGTTGCTCCACACGATCTTTCCAAAAGATACCTTTGTCAGTAATTTGTGCCTGCGACATAAGTTGTGCTGTAAGTGAAGCTATCCATTTTTTAGCTTTTGCATCATTCGTCATCGCATAGTAAAAATTTAACACTAACAAACAACCTGCTCGTCCCGTATTTAGAGAATTATCGGTATACGGTGAAATGATAAAGTTGTCCAAATCATCTTCTAACAACACAATTGCTGGCTCCATAAAATTTCTAGAGGTATCTATTTCAAACAATCGCGTAGCGACATACAGAAATCCCGCTTTTCCTTTTTCAAACGAGCAATCACCTTTTGTTTTTTGTAGATGTTGCTGGTATTTTTCCATTAAAGAGTGTATGTGCGTGAGCGTCCTTTCCTCGCGTTGCACGGTATACATATTTATATAAAAAAGTAGAATCTGTAGCCAATCTGCTACACTTTCCGTTTGTTGACTGACTTCAACAATTTTGGCATACCATTCTTCAGTGGTATGGTTGAATATTTTATGTTTTATAGTCTCTTGCATCTCATTCATAGCAGCTAAATTTTATGCGATTCTAGTAAGTCAATAATGTGAAAATAGTGATCGGGATAATCCATCATCAAACGATGTTCTATGTGGTTGCAAATGGTTTCACTTTTCTTTGCATAGTTCGCAGGATGTGCATATGTTACCTTGCTTGGTGCTCCATTGAAGTCAATTTTTACACCTTCTACACCTTTGTCAAGATCATTGAGTACAGCGCTTACCTCTTTTTCATGGTGATCAATCATGCAATAGAACAAGTATTGTTCATAGATACAGTTAAAATATCCTACGTTGATCTTATCTAAATGTGCTTTATTTTTGTTGACAAATTCAAAGGCTTTGGCACAGTATTCTTTGAGGAATGGAATGTCGTTTCCGCCAAATACTCCTGCGTTGCAGGAATGTACGATTCTATTTTTTTGACGTTGCTTTTTTACAACTTCAGGAATGTATACAAGGTTTTCTTCAACTTCGTTGAGAATCGGATAGTAAAAAGGTAAGTCTTTGTCTAGATTTTGTACAATTAGCGGCGCATTGTTGACATTTTCATCAAATTTTTTCCAGATAAATACATCGCCATCAATATGCATAAACGGTTCGTCTTGAATGGAATACGTGTATAGTTTGCCAATTGCCCATAAATCGTTGTGATAATGGTTGACATCTTCGAGCGTGACTGTGACTTTGCTGTATGGAAGATTTAATTTTTCAATAAGCAATGCTTCACCTTCTTGATCGGTGACTAATTCCACACGATCATAGAACGCGTTGAGCTGTAGACAACTAAGTGTCCAACTCATGAAATTGTATCGTTTGTCAAGCCATCCGCCATTGAAACGATCAAAATCATTTAAATTTTTAAATTTTAAGCTCGGTTTTGACCAGAAACTTTGTACTATCTTCATAAACTGTTTTTCCTTTTTCGACAATTTTTTCGAATTAAATGAATCGCAGTTTTAGGTCTTTTTAATATTTTTCGGGGAAATACTATACGTACAAGTTACTTCTTATTAGAGGTGTCCTTCTAATACTTTTTTAGCAATTAATAGTTTCATAATTTCATTTGTACCACCGTAGATTTTGGCAACTCGGTTGTCTGCAAATCGACGTGCAATGGGATATTCCCACATGTAGCCGTAGCCACCGAATAGTTGCAAGCATTCATCTATGATTTTGGCACTCATTTCAGAGGCTGAATATTTGGCAATTGCTGCCGATTCAGCGCTTAATTCTCCACGTGTTTCCAAGGCAATACATTCATCAATAAACGCTTGATGGATTTGCAGTTGTGCTGCACATTCTGCAAGGGTAAATTGAGTGTTTTGAAAACCCGCAATAGGCTTTTTAAAAGCCTTTCGTATGGTCGTATATTTTATGGTTTCTTCAATGGCTCCTTTTGCCATACCTGCGCTAGCAATCGCAATGGTCAATCGCTCACGAGACAGTTCGTTCATCATCAACTGAAAGCCTTTGCCTTCTTCAAATAAGAGTTGTGTTTTGGGTACTTTTACATTGTCAAAAAATAGCGTACAGGTATCTTGCGCATGCATTCCCAGTTTTTTGAAGGTAGTTCCTTTTTGAAAACCTTCTGCTTCCGCATCCATGAGGAGTAATGTAATGGTATCGCGTTGTGCAGTATTGGGAGTTTTTACGGCAACAATGGCAAAATCACAAAGCAAACCGTTGGTAATAAAGATTTTTTGTCCGTTCACCAAATAATGATCGCCTTTGTCAATTGCGGTGGTTTGAATGTTTGATAAATCGCTTCCGCAATCAGGTTCGGTCATGGCAATAGCACCAATCAACGTTCCTTGTGCCATCGCTGGCAGGTATTTGTTTTTTTGTGATTCCGTTCCGTAATGCACTATGTAATTTGCGATGATGTCGGAGTGCAATGAAAATCCTGGACCTGTAATTCCGTAATTGGCTAATTTTTCTATGAATAAAGCGCTGAATGAGAAGTCGAATCCAACGCCGCCGTATTTTTCTGGCACATCGATGCAGAGTAATCCTTGTGCGCCCGTTTGCTCCCAGATTTCTCTGGAAACTTGACCATTTTTCTCCCATTCGGCATGTAGTGGCAGTATTTCTCTTTTCAGAAAATCGTCAATCATTAACCCTATGAGTTCATGATTTTGACTTTCATATATTTTTCTTTTTACAAGTAACTCGCTCAGCATTACGACACTTACAATCTTATTTTTTTGGCACTATAGCAATTATTTTCTATGTAAGTTAGTAAAAAAATAGTTGTTAAAATAGGATTTAAACCAAAATTAACTTTTGATTGATTTCTTACAAAAAACTACAACGTTTTCGTAAGTATATCGCTTATGAAAAGCTTCTTAGAATTAGATTTTGGCATTCTGAGTGCTTTATTTCTACTTAAAGTCCTATCATCAAAATCACTACTAATAGGTATTTTCTTCCCTACGTAGATATGATACATTTATTCATTTGATATGAAGTTGAACAATACGGTTCAACTGTATCACAATCTGTATTTAAATATGTAACATGGAAATATCCTACTTCAAAACGACTAGAAGCATTCTCACAACGCTTGCAGCTGTGATTACAATCTCTGGATTTATCGTCGGAATTTATCAAAGTGGTAAGTATAATGGCACTTTGCAACAAAAAAATAACACGGAGGAAACTTTAGTAGAAAAGACGTCAACACAGAAAGATAGTATACAAGATGAAGGTAAAAAAGATACGATACCAAAAAATACGCAAGAAGAAATTGTAGCGGAACAACCAAGAACAGATAGACCTACTACTAATGAAGTAAGACCTGTAAGAGTGACGGAACAAGATGACTACTTCAATATTCGACGAATGCCGCAAAATAAAGACCGACAATATTCTTTCAATGAAAATAGTATCAATTACAATTATATAGAAGGTGATTCTATCAAAAATGAAAAGTTAAAGAAAAAGATGAAGATTGATCAATAAATATCCACTAATAGCACATTGACTTATGACTAAAAAATACATTTTATTTCTATGTTTTGGCTTAACGATTTCTTTTGCTACAGGCCAAAGTAGCAATCCTGAATATGATAAAGCTGTCCAACATGTAATGTCTACACTAAATTGTAAACGTCCATATGCAGAATGGGTAATGAGCAAAATAGATGAATTCTCGAACCAGATTCAATCAGACTTTGAATACATTGCTAATTCTAATGACACGTATTCAAAAAAGATAGCCTACATTCCTGCAATGATTTCACGAAACTTTGTGAGTGCAAGTGCCTTAATTGGCGTTTCTTCAACTTCTAGGTCTTACATATCAAATTATTCTATTAATCAATATTTATACAGGTTGGTAAAAATCAAGGAAAGATATGGATATACAAAAGTAGAGTTACTGTTTTCTCCTGACTACTTGGGAATAGGACAATTTTACAAAACACCAGATAATAATTATGAATTGTCAATAACCATGTGGCAAATATTTAGATCGTGGTATGGCGATTCGCCTGCGTATTCTGATGCAACTAGGAAAAAGTTTCGGTTGATCTTTTATGTAGATCATAAGAATCGATTAAAGACTATTAAAGTAGATCGAGTTTTTGTTTCGGAGACCGTCAATATTAACAAATTTAAGTACCATTCTAAAAACAAAAATTAATGAAATATCGTCTTTCAATACTCGCCTTTTTTATTGTATATGTGTGTAGTGCTCAGTCACGTGGTTTTCTTCCTAGTGTGATCACAGATTTGGAAAGTTACAATAAAACAATGACCATTTTGGAGAAACTTTTTGAGTACAAACCCACAAAAGAAACTTTGTATCGAATTTGTACTGAAAGTTTCATCAAATCAAATCACTTTAGAGACTTTAGCAATGCCATCGCGAGCAATAGTGTAAATATTGGATATACTACAGAAAAGATACAAAAGAGTTTCACACTGAATCAATCAAGAAATACATTAACTGTTCTTTTTAATAGAGACAAAAACTTCTTTTGGCATATTGACGATGCATACATTACCAACAAAAGAGGGAAGAACATCTATTTCGAAAAAAAAGGTTTCAAACCGTTGGCAGCTGAATTTAACTTTACAGATTTTCAAGATATTATTTTAAATAAAAGTTTTCCGTCGTATGCAGGACTGGCGCCTTATGGAAAATTACCTGTACAATTTTTAAAAGAAAATAAGATTGACATTAATGAAGAAGCGACGTTGTTTATTGAAAACGTCATTATTCACGATGAAAAGCAAATACAAGGACTGTATGTGCTGAAGCTAACGAACAGTTCAAAATTAAAGAATGATAAGCGTGGATGGCTTATAGACGATTTTATACCGATGGAAAATTATGTAGAGAAGTCACTTTTTATAGATTATTTATTGGGCGATACTTCAAAGTACAACTTGAAGAAGAAGAGTAATTATTTTTATTCCTTTGATAATTTTGTTTTTACATCCACAGAAGATGCAAAGACCAAAGGCGTGCTACAAATCACCGGAAAAACGGTTAATGTCCGAGAAAGAAACAACGTAAAAAGTAAAAAAATTGGAGTTGTCAAAAAAGATCAGCAATATACCTTTTTACGAAAAAGCGAGCCTACTACTTTGGAAATTCAAGGAAAAAAAGTTAAGCATGTTTGGTATGAAATTGAATTTAATGATTCGATGAAAGGATGGGTTTTTGGTTTTTTTATCAAAGAATTATGATGGAAAAATATCAAACTTTTTTGTACTAGCAACCATTCTTAACATTATAAATGATGCTATCTTGTCATTTGTTAAACCTCAACTATGCTTAAATTGAATACCTAACAGTCTTTATAATTGAAGTGATTTAAACTTTTTTTCTGGATTTCAATTCATTTTATTTCGCCCTGATTTAGAAAAACTAAATTTAGAAACGTTTGATCAATCCAAATCAAAAAAGGAAAATTAGGAAAATCAAAAAATTAAAAGTCTTTTTTCAATGGTGGTCTTTACAGTGTTTTCCATTTGTATAAATTTCTAACAAGGAATATACTGGCAATTGTCATTAACAGCAACATGAATATTTCTGAGATATTTTCGCTTTCAAATATGATGGCCACAACAAAATGATACACATTGTACAAACCTGCAATACCAGCCCAAATGAGTGAGGTGATTATAAACCACTTTTTAGAAACTTCAATTGTAAGTAAACCAAAGAACAAGCAAATTCCTTCAAATAGAATTCTGTAAATATGATGTATCATTGGAGCTTCACCTGTAGCGCCTTCGAGAACTAAGGTTTCATTATAGTATATGTTAAATAATCCATACATGTGATGGATGATCCAGCCAATTCCAAGAAATATCCAAAGTATCACAATTTTTGTTCTCATAGGTATGTAGTTTTTGTCTTCAATCTGTTGGTTTTCAGATAAATTTTCAATGTGTTGTTTAGCTTCTTCAGCTAGTAAAATGTGTCGATTTTTAAAGTCAATAGGATGTTTGGTAAAGGCACTTTTTTCTTTGATACTTGGTTTTATTTTAAAATAGATAAACAACCCAATTACGGATAAACATATCCAAAGTACATCAATAGTAAAAATCTCTATTTGATGATTTTTGTAAGTATTCCAAATCCAATTGTTATATACCATTCCATTGGTTAACGGAATCAAG
>JBCCLS010000003.1:0-24578 GCA_039026835.1 Bacteroidota bacterium
ACAAGAAAAAATTGCAATGATACTTTCTGCCCAAATTTAACAGTGACTAAAGAATTATTTATCAGGAAAAAGAGAATTAAAGATTATTTATATCAAAATAGAGAAGTTATAAGTGAAAAGTTTGATAATTATAGACTCCTTAAGGAGCGAGAATATACATTTAAAAATACCATTTATTTTGAAAAAATATATACAGGTAGTTTTCAAGGCATCAATATTGGCGGTATTACTACTTGGGTATTTGAGGATGAAAATACTTATGTCATAACTGGACTTGCCTTAAATGAAGAAGAAAATTCATTTCTCAAATATGAAGGCTTGTTAAAAGAGATTACCTTTAGTTTTAAGGAAAAATAATAGATCTATCAATTTAACCATTAGTATTGTTAAAAATACAAGCAAAATTTTGCCGAGTTTGCAACATTGCGTATTTTCCAAGACTAAATCAAACCAATCCATGAAACCTAAAATTTTACTCCTCGTGTGCGCATTTTTTGTAGCATATGTAAGCAACTCGCAAAGCAATCCAACTTCTGCAGCCAAAGTGCAAGAAGCACTGAAACAAAAAGCGGAACTCACTAAAAATTCAACGGTAAAAAATATCCAATTCACTAACATTGGTCCAACAATTATGAGTGGTCGCGTGGTCGATTTGGACGTGAATCCAAAGAACAGCACTGAATTCTATGTTGCCTATGCTTCCGGAGGATTGTGGTACACAAACAACAACGGAACTACGTTTACGCCTGTACTAGACAATTCGCCAACACAAAACATTGGAGATATTGCTGTGGATTGGAATTTAGGAACCATCTGGGTGGGAACAGGAGAAAATAACTCTTCGCGTTCATCGTACGCCGGAATCGGAATTTTAAAAAGTACGGATAAAGGCGAAAGCTGGCAAAACATGGGATTACTCGATTCGCATCATATCGGTCGCATCGTAATCAATCCAAATAATGCGGATGAGGTGTTGGTAGCTGTGTTAGGACATTTATATTCTCCAAATGCAGAACGCGGAATTTACAAAACAACTGATGGTGGAAAAACATGGAATAGAACACTGTTTATCAATAACGAAACTGGAATCGTAGACTTAGTAGTTTCACCAAATAATTTCAACGTACAATATGCCGCTTCATGGCAGCGCGATCGTAAAGCATGGAATTTTGTGGGGAATGGAACCAATTCTGCCATTTACAAAAGTACAGACGCAGGAAATACATGGACAAAAATAAGCGAAAACGCAGGTTTTCCTGAAGGTGATGGAGTAGGACGTATTGGATTGGCTGTTTACGATGATAACACAGTATATGCATTTCACGATAGTCAATTTAGACGTGAAAAGAAAGATAAAAAGAAAAGTGATTCCAAAGCGTTGACGAAAGATGATTTCAAAACCATGTCGTCTGCAACGTTTTTAGCATTATCTGATAAAGAATTAAATACCTATCTAAAAACCAACGGTTTTCAAGAAAAATACCGAGCTGAAAATGTAAAGCAATTAGTGCGTGCAGGCACAATACAACCAGTTGATTTAGCAAGATATCTTGAAAATGCCAACTCATTATTATTTGATACTCCTGTTGTAGGAGCACAAGTGTTTAAAACAACCAATGGTGGAAAATCGTGGAAAAAAACACATAAAGAGTATCTAGACGATATTGTATTTTCGTATGGGTATTACTTTGGATTAATTCGCGTAAGCCCAAACAATCCTGATCAAATTTATATTGCAGGCGTTCCAATTTTACGCTCGCAAGATGGTGGAAAAACATTTGAATCGATCAACGGACAAAACGTACATGCAGATCATCACGCACTGTGGATCAATCCAAACAATCCAGATCATTTGATCAATGGAAATGACGGAGGAGTTAATATTTCATACAACAACGGAGACAACTGGATTAAGTGCAATACACCAGCTGTTGGACAGTTTTATGCGATTTATGCAGATGAACAAAAACCATATAAAGTATATGGAGGATTGCAAGATAACGGTGTTTGGGTTGGACCAAATAACTACAAAGCTTCGGTACGATGGCATCAAGGAGGACAATATCCGTACAAGTCAATTATGGGAGGTGACGGAATGCAAATACAAGTAGACAATCGCAATCCAAATATTGTGTACACAGGATATCAATTTGGAAATTACTTCCGACTCGATCGTGAAAAAGGCGGACAAACCTACATTCAGCCAAAGCACGATTTAGGTGAATCACCTTACAGATTCAATTGGCAAACGCCCATTCATCTTTCAGTTCACAATCAGGATATTTTGTATTTAGGTGGAAACAAATTGCACAGATCGCTCAATAAAGGAGACGACTGGGAAGCAATTTCGGACGACTTAACGCAAGGCGGGAAAAAAGGAAATGTAGCGTATGGAACCTTGACAAGCATTTCTGAATCAACTTTTCAATTTGGATTAATTTATGTAGGAAGTGACGATGGATTGGTACATGTTACCAAAAACGGTGGCGGCGATTGGCAGAACATTTCAAACAGTTTTCCAAAAGATTTATGGGTGTCACGTGTCATTGCGTCTTCACACAAAAAAGAACGTGTGTACGTGACCTTAAATGGATATCGTTGGGACGATTTTACGAGTTATGTATACATGTCTGACGATTACGGACAAACCTGGAAAAGTATTGTAAACGGCATTCCAGCGTCGCCAGTAAATGTCATCAAAGAAGATCCTGTAAATGAAAATTTACTCTATGTGGGTACAGATAATGGCGCGTATGCTTCACTTGATATGGGCAAAACGTGGCAACCTTTCCATAGCGGATTGCCAAATGTGGCAGTGCATGATATTGTAGTACAAGCAGCAGCAAAAGATTTACTAATAGGAACACACGGACGTTCTATCTATAAAGCGAATATTGGAGTGCTACAGCAAGTGGATGAAAGCATTGCTAGCAAAACAATTCACGTATTTCCAACTAAAAAAATACGCGCGAGTTCGTCTTGGGGAAATACATGGAGCAAATGGTTAGATGCGTATGTTCCTTCCAAAGAAATTTATTTCCACACACAAAAACCAGGCGAAGTTACGGTAAAAGTAATTGCGAAAAACGGCGTGGTTATGAATGAAGGAAAAGTAAATGCAGACGCAGGATTCAACACATGGAATTACGATATCAGTGTGAAGATAAAAGCGCGCAAAAAATATTTGGACAAAGAGGAAGACGCGTCTATTCCTAAAAAGAAAAATGGCGCGCATTATTTGCCAAAAGGAACTTACACGATAGAAGTTTCAGGAAATGCAGGAACTGATACTACAGAATTGGTGATAGAATAGCTGTTTGAAAGTTGATGAGTTTAGCTATTTGCTGGATTTGAGACGAAACATATTCTTAAGCACAACAAACATAAAAACAAAAAACGCATACTGAGTAAAGATCAAGTGTGCGTTTTTCTATTTTTGCAAGATGAAACCCCAAAAACTCTATTTTCTTTCTGGGACGATGTGTACACCACTTTTGTGGGAATTTGTCTGTCGCAATTTGACGCAGTTTGATTGTATTTTTATAGATACTACTTCGGCAACTTCTTTTGATGAAATTGATCAATTGCTAGATGCGACTTTGGAAGAAAACGCCTTTGTTGTTGCTTTTTCAATGGGCGCGTACGCTGCGCTGCATTTTGCGACTTCACATCCAACTCGAATTCAAAAAATGATTTGTATTGCAGCTTCTGCAAATGGGTTGAATGCTAAGGAACTTCAATTGCGAAAAAGTACCATTGACTTTCTGGAAAAACACAGCTACAAAGGAATCTCCACGGCGCGTGCCTTGCAATTTTTGCATCCAACAAATCATCATTCCAACGAGTTGATTCAAATCATAAAAGACATGGATGCTATGTTGGGAAAAGAAGTGTTGTTGCGACAACTCAAAGCGACTTCACAACGAGTTGATTTAACCCAAAAACTATCCCAAATTCAAACTAAAATTCACATCATTGCTGCAAAAGAAGATGCGTTGGTTCCTATTAAAGACATTCAACAAATGCAACCGCAATTTTCCAAAGCGACCATCAGTATGCTAAAAAATTGCGGACACATGATTCCGCTAGAAATGCCTGATTTGTTGCGCGAAAGTATTCTGCGGTTTTTCAATTGAAAAGTGCTTTTGTACATGCTATTTCTGTGTAATTGCGAGTTGATTCACAATCTCATATATTACAAATCATCAATAAACATTAGAATGCGTAAGCGCAACCATTTTCATATTCTTTCCATAAATAGTACATTTAAAAAGTAGTTTATATTTCAGTACAAAATGTATGGCATGAGTTGCTCCGTGTTGGGCGAAATTTTTTGTAGTGCTTTTTAGAATGTACTTGTTTTGAAATATAAATTTAAAACAAAACAAACTATGAAAACACGAATTGTCATACTAATTGGCTGTCTTTTCCTATTAAACTCCTGTTTCTTAAAATCATTACAAGCGTTTTATGTTGAAGAGGCGACATTGTATTCAGAAGATTTTTTAGGAGATTGGACAGACAATAAAAAAGGAACATGGAAAATTAGTTCTTTTGTTTCGGTATATGAAAAAGAATTCCCAACGTTTAACAAAAGCCTCACGGACGAAGAAAAAGAAATCTATGACAGGTACAAAAAAGCATATGTGATTGAACATGTGGAGAAGGGAAATGAAGCTACATTTTTAAGCATGTTGTTTACCATCAACGGGAAACTGTTTGCAGATTTTACCCCATTTTATCCTGAATTTGAGAATGAAAATAAACTGCTACAGCAACATGTAATCTCCACACATTCGGTCGCAAAAGTTGAGCGGCTTCCCGATAATAGAATTCAATTCAAATGGTTGGATGAATCGAAAATAGAAGACTTATTGATCGATGAAAAGTTACACATACAACATGAAAAAATGGGCGCAGACGAAGACATTGTTTTGACAGCAACTTCAGAAGAATTATATGCGTTCTTGGAAAAATTTGAAGCTGCTAATGAAGCTGCTATTTGGGGAAGTTCAGATCAAATTACGCTAACACCTTTGACCACAAAACCGTAACAGTAGATGAATGCTACATTTCAAAAGAAACCCAATGTTGCGCTACACGTAGCATTGTGGTTTTTGTACTATATAACTTTAGTATTTATATTTTCGCGAGGAAAAACGCCCAAAACCATTGACTATATCTATGCCATGAGTTTTTTGGCGGCAATGGCGTTGCCGATTGTATTAAATACTTATTTCTTAGTACCTCGATTCTTGCAAAAAGGAAAATACGTGTGGTTTTCTATAACTTTTTTTGGAATTATTCTGTTGTTTTGGTTCTGCTACACACACTTTTTTGAACAATTGATCAATGCTATTTTTCAAGAATATTATTTTATTTCTTACCAAACCAATTTGCAAGCCATCACTAAATTTGTGTTATTATTATTGGTGTCAATGTTGTTGAAAATATTTGAGAGTTGGTTGTATTTCAATGCTGCACAACAGAAATTTTTGCAAATGGAAAATCAACGCATACAAACTCGCTTAACACAACTTCGTGCGCAAATCAATCCACATTTTTTGTTCAATTCGCTCAATGTAATCTATGCACTTGCGATAGAGAAAAAGGAAGAAACGCCCAATGCTATTGTGCAGTTGTCTGAGGTGTTGCGCTATATTATTTATGAGGCAGATACGGATACCATTACACTGAAAGAAGAACTGAACTTATTGAAAAATTACATCGCATTTCAAAAATTTAGAACACACGGTTTGGAGAACATATCTTTTACGGTTACTGTAGCAGACGAAGACTTTACATTGTATCCAATGTTGTTATTGCCTTTGGTTGAAAATGCGTTTAAACATGGAATGCAGCAACCAACAAAAAATGCATTTATCAACATATCGCTAACACAAAAGGATACAGTAGTTACATTTAAAATTACAAATACACATCATAGAGTAGCAACAGAAAATGACATGTATTCTGGCGTAGGACTTGAAAATATCCGCCATAATTTAGAAATTGTATATCCAAAACAGCATCAATTTCAAGTAGAATCTACTGCAGAAACATTTACGGTATTTTTAAAAATTCACCCAAAACAATCAAACAAATGAAGCTACAATGTATCATTATCGACGATGAACCTTCTTCTCAAAAAGTATTGGAGGTTTTTATAGAAAAAGTGCCTTCATTGCAATTGATTGCAAAATGTAACAATGCTACTGAAGCATTAGCAACCTTGCGAAACCAACCCACTATTGATGTATTATTTTTAGACATTAACATGCCAAACATTTCAGGATTGAGTTTTTACAAATCCTTGAAAAATGCTCCAGCAGTCATCTTCACAACTGCCTATGCGGAATATGCAGTCGCAGGATTTGAAGTCAACGCGATTGATTACCTGTTAAAACCGTTTTCTTTTGATCGCTTTCTTACGGCAGTCAACAAAGCGTTTGATACGTTAAAAATTGACAACACACCTACGGAAGAAGTCATCTATGTCAAAGAAAACAAAACACTGCACAAAGTTGTATTAAAAGACATTTTATACATTGAAGCATTGGGCGATTATGTTAAAATTCATACAGAAAATACGACCATTATCACCAACAGTACTTTTTCGAACATGTTGCAACAATTACCTCAGTTATATTTTGTGCGTGTACACAAATCCTTTGCGATACATTTACAAAAACTTAACAGTGTTTCAGGGAATCAAATTCTGCTCAATAATGTTAAAATTCCTATTGGACAAACCTACAAAGCAGACTTTATGAAATTGCTATTAAACGAATAAAATGCTTCGTGAATTCATTACAAATTATAACCAAAATGTCTAAGTCAAAGTGATATTAACAGTGAAATTCATATACATATCCAAAACAATTTTAGTCAAACTGTAACAATTCAGCTCTTTATTGATCTTTATTGAAAACACGTTATTATGAAATCAAAACTCTTACTATTCATCGCACTGGGAACTTTAGCAACATCTTGCATTTCTATCAGTGCTACCTCGCAACGTACCGTTACTTCTCAAGAAGAATATACACCTGTAGATGAAAATGTAGCTCCTGAATAGGTTTTTACGTATCTTTAATATCAACTTAGCTGTGTAATACGATTGTGAGCATCACATGGTATTTCATAGCTAATTGATAGATGAACGAAACCTACTTAAAATGCTACACTGGAATCCATACAATACCACGATATTTGTCGGAGCAATTGGACTGCTATTTTTGGTGACCTTTCATTTTTTGGCTCGAAAGAATACTAACAAAACTACGCGTTATTTCTTTTGGTTTCTTTTTACTACTGCGATTGCGATTCTACAATACATTTCTGTTGACATCAGAATTACAGCTGAATACCCAGCGATCACGCTTTTCTTTTTTCCATTTGAATTTTTGGCGCCTGTCTTATTTACTGCATTTACCTGTTCGTATTTGCAAAAAGAACACATCTTTTCAACCTATAAATACTATTTGCTCATTCCGTTTGTGGCGTTCTTTTTGGTGTACACTGTCGTGAAGATTGATGCATTTATTGACTACACGATCTTTTCGCGCGAAACACTTGAAAGTATCCGTTTTGAATGGAATGAAAATCTAGCCTTAGCCTTCACCTTTGTCATGGGCGTTTGGAATTACAGTATCATCAAAAATTACGAAAAAAGCTTGGGTGAACTCTCGTATTCGGCAGTTATTCGTAAAACGAAATGGCTGAAAAATATATATGCAACACTTATTTTACTCAGTATCTTTTGGTTACTAACACTTTTATACATTAAAATTGATGTCAATGTGGGTGGAAATGACACCTATTATCCTGTTTGGATTGCCTATTTACTTTGCTATTCTATTTTTTACAAACAAAGCAGAACACATTTACAAAAAATTCAAAAAGAAAGAAACGAAGAAGCTGCCGCGTTCAATCTTTCAGGATTGGATGAATTGTTTGATCCAAAAGCACTACAGGTGTTGCGGCAAAACCAATCGCAAGTCATTGCTATTTTGAGTTACTTTGCCACGTCTTTGTTCGATAAAAACAAAACTAAAGAAGTACTGTGGGATATTTTGGAAAACTGCATATCCAAATTGCAATTAGAAGATTGTGTACTGTATATTTTGGACGAAAAGAAACAACTCCTACAGCAAGAAGCTGCTTTTGGGAATAAAAAGCAAAATACCTTTGAAATCCACAAGCCAAAAGCAATTCCCGTAGGCGAAGGTATTGTAGGTAGTGTCGCAAAAACGGGACACTACGAACTTATCAAAGATACGCGCAAGGACAAACGTTACATCATTGACGACAAAATGCGATTATCAGAATTAGCAGTTCCCATCTTTGTAGACGGACACATAAAAGGCGTACTCGATGCGGAACATTCACAGCGTAATTTCTTTACCGAAAGTCATCTCTATCTATTTCAGCTCATTGCGAAACTTACAGAAAAAAAGTTGATGCAGTTACAGCAGAAAAAAGGAATTAGTATTGCAGAAGACAATGAATATTATAAAAAAATTTGTGCGCTCATGGAAAATGAAAAGCGGTATCGCGATCACGAGATCAAATTGGCAACACTTTCCAAAGAAATCAATATCAGCGCCAATTATCTTTCGCAAGTGATCAATGCTGTGAGTGGACATAACTTTTCAGACTTTGTCAACAGTTATCGTATTGAAGAAATCAAGTCAAAACTATCGCATCCTGCTTTTCGCGAGTATCCTGTATTGTCTATTGGACTCGAAGCAGGATTCAATTCCAAGTCAGCATTTTACAATTCTTTCAAAAAACACACGGGGATGTCACCCACTGCCTTTCGGGAAAAACACCCAAACACGTCCCAATTCCTTTAGTTTCAAAAAATCAGGACATCTGAAACCCTTGTCAATACTAGGTTTGCATCGTTATTAATTTTAAAAATAAAAATGATGAATACAACAATTAAATTGGCATTATGGGGAATGTTACTACTATTATCCTTCTCATATGCAGGAACTGAAAAAGGCAAAAACGCCGAAAAAGAAGCGCAGCCGTATGCTGTAAAAACATTAAAAGGATATGTGGCACGTCACAATCTTACGTCGACACAATATCAAAAAGAAGTAAACAATCAACACAAGGCAGGCTACCGCTTAACTTATGTAGATGGATACTACGTAAATGGGCAAGCGAAGTTTGCTGCCTTGTGGGTAAAAGGGCGTACTAGCGGATTGCGTGCACGTCATAATTTAACAGCTTCACAATATCAAAAAGAAGTGAATGACAATCACAAAGATGGGTACCGACTCATTCATGTAGATGGCTATTATGATGGGAAAAATGTACGTTTTGCTGCCTTATGGAACAAACAAAACACCACAGGATTACGTTCACGTCACAATTTGACAGGAACACAATATGCTACCGAATTCGCAAAGAATAAAAAAGATGGCTATCGTTTGGTACATATTAGCGGATATGGTGTAAAAGGGAAAGCATATTATGCTGCAATTTGGAAAAAAGGAAATGCTGCTGATTATGTTGCGCGCCATGGATTAACTAGCAAACAATACCAAGAAACAGTTGCTAAATATTGGAAACGCGGCTATCGTGTGACACAAGTAGATAGTTATGACGTTAACAAGAAAGTGTATTACGCTGTAATTATGGAGAAAAAATCGGGGCGTTACAGTGCACGTCACGACATGAATCCTAAAAACTACCAATTGCAAATAGACAATCATTATTATCAAGGTTCCATACCAATTTCGGTTAGTGGACACGATGCAGGGAACAATGCTGGATATGCAGCAGCTTTCAAAAATGTAACCGATTGGAAAAGCAGTGATGTAGGACAATTAGATGCTAAAATCACCAAAGTAATGAAAGACTACAAGGTACCAGCAGTATCCATCGGAATTGTAAAAGATGGAAAATTAGTATATGCCAAAGGATACGGATATGGAAATAAGGAAGACAAAATCATCGCTGCAGCGACAAGTTCTATGCGTCTGGCAAGTGTTTCCAAACCAATAACAGGCGTTGCGATTATGAAATTGGTAGAAGACAATAAATTAAAACTCACTGATAAAGTATTGGGTAAAAATAGCATTCTTGGAAATACATATGGAAAAAAGTGGAAGATCGGAAAACGCGAAAAAGCCATTACCGTACAACAACTATTAGAACATACTGCTGGCGGTGATAGTTGGGACAATAACAAAAGTCCTAAAGCAACAGATAAATGGGGCGATCCAATGTTTCAAAAGAAGTTAAAAAATCGCAAACAGCACATTAGTTGGGTGTTAAATTCGCGCAATCCGACACATACGCCGGGAACACGTTACCAATATTCAAACTTTGGATACAATCTTTTGGGAAGAATTATAGAAAAGAAAACTGGAAAAAGTTATGAAAGTTATGTGCGTAACAGCATTTTAAAGCCAAGTGGCATTACACAAATGTACATAGGAGCGAACAAAAAGAAAGATCGTCGTTACAAAGAAGTTGTGTATTACTCAGACAGAAAACCGTATGATTTACAAATGCGCAGAATGGACAGTCACGGTGGTTGGATTGCTTCTGCGGTTGATATGATGAAGTTTATGGTGCGTGTAGACGGGCAAAGTTCTAAAAAAGACATTCTAAAAAGCAGTACTATAACCACGATGGCAACTGGATCTTCTGCCAATGCAGGATATGCAAAAGGATGGGCAGTAAACGACGGAAACTGGTCGCACGGTGGAAGTATGTCGGGTACAGGAACTTTGTTAAAGAAAATGAACAATGGAATCAGTTATGTCATTTTGACTAATTTTTCTAAAAAATACGAAGATGGCGAAACTTCACATCGAAGTGCATTGAAAAAAGCTGTTGAAGAAGGAATCGGAGCTATCAAATCTTGGCCAAGTTTGGATTTGTTCTAGAGTCATATTATTCCAGAATATTATATCGACTGTGTGTTCATCAAGTACAGTCGAGATGAAAATCAATCAAAAAACAAAAGTCAATCAAAAAACGACAGCCATACGGATTACATTGATATAGTAGTAGCATTCGTATGCTAATTTGCCACTGCATGGAAAGTGATTTCTGTGTGGTGGTTTTTAGTGAGACTCAACTTTGCGCAGCTTGTGCTGAACTTGTTTCAATACCTGAGGCGAACTCAAAATTGCAAGTCGAACTAATCCCGCTAAAAAGCGGGATCTTATACTTTTTTACTTTATGGTTTTGTCATTGACTTTGTCGAATCTTCGAATTCTTTCGTAGGCGGGAATTTATTCCATTAAACACACTCCTCAAAAGACCTATCATAGATTAAAAGCTAACAATTAAAAAGTTAAAAATAATTCTTGAATTTGTGGTAGAAAAGCAATGAGATTTGAGTAGTGAGTATTGAGAGTTTTCAAAGCAAACATTGTATTAGTAAAGAAACAGATTGCCACGTCGCTACGCTTCTCGCAATGACGTATCATATGCTAAAAATATAAAGCGATAGCGTCTCTAATAGCTAAGAAAGTCTAAGAGATTCCTGCCTATACTGAATCAAGTTCAGCACAAGCTGCAGGAACAAGTCTAGAAGCAAAGCGATCTAGATTCTAACAGCGCTAGCGGTCTAAAAGCATAGCGAACCTAACAACCCACATGAAACAACGCATCCCCCAAATTCACCACAGCCTGATTATTAATACAAAACACAAATCCATCATAAGGCGCTTTGACTTCTTTGCAATAATTGGCAAACGTATCCGTCACAAAACCTAAGATTTCATCTTTTTTGATAGAACTGCCATTCAAGACTTGTGGAATAAACATGCCTGCGGTTGGCGCGCGTAACCATTTGCGTTTGGTGAGCAAAGTAGTGACTTCACGTTCAATCAGCATTGGATCGATTTTTTCAATCATGTTGAGGTATTTCATGACATTCAAAATACCTTGAATACCTTCCCGAATCGCATATTCGTCAAAACGCATGCTTTCGCCACCTTCATACACGATGATGGGAATTTGCATTTCGTATGCCGTTTTTCGAAATGATTTCTCAATCAAAGATGTTGCAAAGTAAAAAGGCGTATTAAACACGTTTGCTAACGTTTTGCTTTCCTGAAAATCTGCTGTAAAACGCACTTGCGGATGATTGTTGCGTTGTGCGCCGCCCGTATGCAAATCAATTCCGAAATCAGCTTGTGGTAACACTTCTTGGGTGACTTGATAGGCAATTCGCGACGCTAATGAACCATTTTTACTGCCCGGAAAACTACGATTGACATCTTTGCCATCTGGCACTTGTCGCGAAAAGTGAATAAATCCAAAAATATTTAACAAAGGTAAGACAATCACAGCGCCGCGTTTCACTTCAAATAGCTTTTCAAACAACATTCTACGGATGATTTCTATACCGTTAATTTCATCGCCATGCAAACCACCTTGTACAAGCATTGTGGGTCCAGCTGCTTTGGCGTTGAATACATACACAGGAATATCAATCAACGTTCCCGTCGGCAAACGATCAATCGGAATTTTAATCCATTTGGCTTCGCCAGGCTGTACTTGTTCCCCGTAAATGGTAATGATTTTATGTTCTGAATTTTCGAGCATTCTTCTCTACATATTTTATAATCTCACCCGCTACATTTACCTTGGTATGCTTTTCAATACCTTCCAAACCTGCGGAGGAATTGGCTTCAATCACGAGCGGTCCGCGGTTGGAACGAATAATATCCACGCCACACACGGGCAGACCAAGTACTTTGGCTGTGTGAATGGCAATCTTCTTTTCGTATTGCGTCAATGTTACAGATTCCATACTGCCACCTCGATGCACATTGCTTCTAAAATCTTCATCGCCACTACTGCGAATCATGGATGCGATGATTTTATTCCCAACAATATACACACGAATATCTTGTCCGTTGGCTTCCTCAATAAATTCTTGCATGATAATATTCACATTCATATTGTACAAGGATTCTATGATAGATTTTGCCGATTTCTTACTATCCGCAATCATAACGCCGAGTCCTTGCGTTCCTTCTTGTAATTTGATAATGATGGGCGCACCGCCGAGGAGTTTTATATGTTCCTCAATGTTAGAAGTATCTTTGGCAAACAAGGTTTTCGGAATTGGAATGCGCTTTCTGGCTAAAATTTGCATCGTGCGTAATTTATTTCGCGAACGAATAATTCCCAAGGATTTAGCCGTAGTAAACGTACCATTCATCTCAAATTGCTTTACAATGGCTGCACCGTGACGTGTGACCGAAGTACCAATACGCGGAATAATTGCCTGCGCACCTTTTGTTATATTTTCCGAACCGAAATAAATCTGAGGTTTTGCTTCGTCTCCTAGCATAATTGCACATTTCGTGTGATCAATAATTCGCACATGATGTCCCCTTTTTGCGGCTTCGTGGTACAGTCTATTCGTAGAATAAATTCGGGAACTAATAGAAAGAATATAAATATTCATTGTAGGAGAAATCAAGCTAAGATTAGTTAAAAATAAATAAACTTTCTTAGTTTCGGAATGTTCAGCGATAAAAAAACAATAAATAGCAAACGTTTTCAACTAGAAAACTACTAAAAATCGAATTTTAAAAGGATTATTTTTAGTGATTACAATTGCTTGTCGTTAATAATGTCAAAAAAGTTTTTTCGGTACGTATTGCCAATGGGTAATTGTCGCTCTTGTATCCAAACAGCATCATTTTCAATTTTTTCTATATGATTTAATGAAATAATATATGACTTGTGGATTTGCACAAAATTTTTGTCAGACAAGCGCTCAGCTAAGTATTTGAGTGTATTGTACGTGATCACTTGTCCTTCATGTAATTGTACCGAAACATAATTTTTTAATCCTTCAAAGAAAAGAATATCTTCCAAAAAGACTTTATCAAAATTGTGTTTGCCATCCGTTTTGATAAAAATATAATCTTCTGTATTGTGGGTTGAAACTACAATTTTGGATTCGGGTGCATATACTTTTGACACTGCTTTATAAAATCGTTCAAAAGCTATAGGTTTCAATAAATAATCCACAGCAGCGACTTCATAACTATCCAATGCGAACTCTGAATATGCTGTTGTAAAAATGATTTTTGTCTTCGGATTGATAATTCTAGACAATTGTAAACCTGTTAACTGTGGCATTTGCACATCCAGAAAAACCAAGTCAATCTGAGTAGCTTCAATATAGGATAAGGCTTCTAAAGGATTGGTAAATGTCGCCTGAAGTGCCAAATAAGAAATATCAGAAACATAACGTTCCAACAATCGAATTGCGGCAGGTTCGTCGTCCACAATAACACAACTTAATTTTTGTATCATAATGGTAATTTTAAATGTGATGTGTATATATCTCCGCTCTTTTCTGAATGCAATTGATATTGTTCACCATACAGCAGTTTGAGTCGTCTCTTTATATTGTTTGTGCCGATTCCTTTGTCCATGTAATTCTCAGAAGGATCCACAAAATTTTCTGTTTTTATTTCCAAACTATGTTGATGAATCGTAATTTCAATTTTGGCTGGTTTAGAAACATCGTTAATAATACCGTGTTTGCATAAATTTTCTACAAAGTAAATTAACATCAATGCCGGAATTTTTTGTTCTGCAATGTTTCCAACCACTGTAAAATTCACATAAAAAGCATCCTCATACCGTTTTTTATAAAAATAAAGATAGTCTTTTATAAAGGCGACTTCTTTCTCCAAAAGCATATAATTTTCTTTAGATTCATAAATCACATATCTCAGCAGATTGGATAACTTTAAGATGCCATCAGCGGTTTCAGGTTGGTCTTCGTATACATCTGAATAAAATCCGTTCAACGTATTAAATAAAAAGTGTGGACTTATTTGTGATTTCAACATGGCCATTTGCGCTTCTTGATGTTGAAGCTGTATTTGATGCATTTTATTCTTGTGCTCGTTAAATCTAAAAAAAAGAAACAATAAACTACTGAATATACAGGGTTTTATAGCATATCGAGCACTATCTGTGAGGTAAATGGCAACTATATTTGGACGATCTAAATTATAATTATGAAACCCAAATAATTCCAACAATAGGATTTCTTCCAGAAAAAAACGAATTCCTGCAAAACACAACACCATACCGCCAAAAGAAATTACATATTGAATAATTTTATTAGGCTTTAAAAAACGTGGCGCCACAATGCGATAATTAATGATATACACAGAAAAATAAGAAATATTGAACGTTAAGAACAGCACAAAACCTCCCAAATTAAAACGATTTCCTATTGGTTGATTAAAAATTAAGCTATTCGAAACCCTCCATGTCTCACCAATAATAATAAGTACAATAGCAAATATGATATTATATTTTAATTCTTTGGATATCTTCACGCGTTTCAATTGTTTTACCTGACTAATTTACAAGTATCCATACAAAATGATCGTATGATTATGTGAACTATATGTTTCATAGGATAAACTCTTAAAAATTCAGGACAAATGAGTAGACATAAAAATAATGGGTCTTCATGGTGTTATCTAAATGACTCGTCAGATTGAATTTATTACACGTTAGCTGGACACATATCTTTACATCAAGTTCATCTAAAACATCAAATTATGAAAAAAATCATCCTGTTAGCATGTTCACTATTTGCCTGTGCAATCCTATATGCTCAAAATAGTACGAAACAATTAGATACCGAATTGTTAAAAAAATACACAAATTATTTTACCATTGATAACAATCAACTCAAGGGTGCTGGAGCAAAAGTTCTAAAAGATTTCATCCGTAATTCGCAATTTGTCGTCTACGGAGAAATACACGGTTCAAAACAAACTTCTATATTAAACGAAGCATTAATGCCATTGTTAGCAGACGCAGGATTCGACTATTTTGCTATAGAAGTAGGTCCAAATTCTGCTGAAAAATTAACAGAATTATCCACACCTGCGAGCAAAACTGTAGCGCAGCTAAAGCAGTTTAATGCTGCATACAGTGTAACTCAGGGAGAAGAAACTGCGATTCCAGTTCCGTTTTTTGATATGGTTAGTGATGCTAAATTTTTACAAGCAGCACGTGCGAACGGTATGCAACTTTGGGGATTGGATCAAGAGTATTATTATAGTGCTTTTTTCTTGGCTGATGAAATGGCGAATTCGGTGAAGGGACAATCAAATTATGCAGAAATCATTCAAAAACGCGATATGGCCAAAGCTGAAATGTACAACTATTTTGTAGCAGAAGTCAAAGAAGAAATTGAAGATCCTTTTACGCCAATTCTAAAAGACAAAAATGTGAATGCCTATTTTGATGCTTTCAGCAAAAACAATACAAAAGCACAAGCCATTATCAAGGACTTAAAAATTACGTGGGATATTTATGTTAACTGGCGAAATGACTCACATGTAGACCGTATCAGTTACATGCGAAGCAACTTTATGAAAAACTATAACGAAGCTTTGAAAGCGGACAAACAACCCAAAGTGTATACTAAAATTGGGAGTCTTCATGCAAGAAAAATAGTGGCGAATGGCGCATATGATATTGGCGAATTGGTCACTTCTTTAGCAAAACAAAATAAAACACAAGCGACTACAATTGGTTCGTGGAGACCTTATGAAATTGACGCGGATGGCAACCTGATTAATTATTTTGAAAAATACAAGCGCGGCTACAAACGCTATAAAATATTTATGCCACTAGCAAAACAAGATCAATGGGCTGTGATCAATTTAAAAGCTATCAGAAACGCAATTGAAAAAGGCGACATCGCGTTTCCAACAGATGGTTCGTATCATAAACTAAGACAACTAGTGTATGCATATGACTACCAACTACTAATTCCTGCGGATTCTCAAACAACTCCAAACAGGTAATTCATTCTATCAAAAAACGAACAGACTATCTAAAAAGTATATAAGCTGAATCAAGTTGTATACTTTTTGGATGGTTTTGTTTTATGAATAGAAGTCAGGTTCTTTGAATATTTCTCTTCACAGATACAGTAAGTTTGTAATAATCTGCGATAAATTATCGTTACTATTCTTGAATGCAGTATATTTCATAAAAATAGCATCTTATGAAAAAGCTTATACCATTTCTCCTTCTATATATCGTATGTGTTTCGTGTTCTTCCAATGAAGATTGTTGTGTACCTGAAGCAACTGTAAACAATTTGATCATTAAATTTCGCTTTGATAGCACACAAGCACGATTGGACAACCTAGGGCAACCAGCCGCAATTCCCGCAGGAAACGCAGCACAATCCCCAGTTTTTAGTCGAATGAGTGCAAACTACATCGAATTTGCTCCAGCCGCCACCACTTTATTAGGTGAAGGAGAAGTTGTATACAACGGTTTAGAAACTACGCAAGGTGGCGCTATGGCAATCGATTTTCAAGCAGCACAATTTGCAGGAAATAATGAGGTGTTTTTGACAATTCCGCTCGATCAAGTTGCCACAGGAACTTACAATTGGGTACGCGTTTCGTTGGCATATCAAGAAGGAAGCATCAATCTAGTGCAAAACGGAACTGACATTACAGGAACACTCGCAAGTTTTGTCGGTTACAACAGTTACATCACCAGTTTTGATGTCAATGGAAGTACCTTCAACATTAACGAAAATAAACCACAAGGATTTTGGGCTTTTGAAGCCTCTGGATTTACCACACAAGGACAAGCACCTGCTGGTGCAACTACTGTTCCCAATCCATTATTTGCCACTTCTCCTGTGCCGCAAGGTTCGTGTGTCGTTACAGGTCAGTTTGCCAATGCCTTTACTATTACAGGCAACGAAACAGAAGATGTGGAAGTAACACTTTCGTTCTCGGTAAACAATAGTTTTGAGTGGACAGAAATCAATGCTGATGGTAAATATGAGCCTAGTATTGGCGAGCAACCTGTCGATATGGGACTTCGCGGATTAATTCCTTTGATATCTAATTAAATTCATTCTAAATAGGCTTCAAAATAAGTAGTAAAACTTGTAGACATTCCGCTTGCGATGTATATTTGTAGACAAAATAAAATTTACAAAAATAATGAGTTGGATTTTCAATTCTTCTATAGGGAGAAAGTTTGCGATGGCGTTGTCAGCCTTGTTTTTAATGGTCTTTATTTTACAGCATTTTGCCATTAATATTCTTTCTGTATTTAGTCCACAAGCCTTTAACGAAGCATCACACTTTATGGGAACGTTTTGGGCAGTTCAATACTTATTGCAACCCGTTTTAATTATAGGCGTTATTTTTCACTTTGTTATGGGTTTTGTGTTAGAGATAAAAAATAACAAAGCAAGACAAGTTTCTTATGTAAAAAACAATGGAGCTGCAAATTCTACTTGGATGAGTAGAAACATGATTTGGAGTGGAGGATTCATTCTCGTTTTTCTTGTAATTCACTTTATTGATTTTTGGATTCCTGAGATGAATATCAAATATATATCTGGAGATATGAGCGGATTAATTAATCCTGAAGATGCTTCAAGTGGATTCAGATATTACGAAGAATTAGAACACAAATTTATTCCTATCTGGAGAGTTGCTTTATATTGCATAGGTTTTGTATTTTTAGCATTGCATTTATTGCACGGTTTTAATTCTGCATTTCAATCTGTAGGAGCCAACAATAAGTATACAAGAGCATTAAAAGGAGTGAGCAAAGTGTACGCCATCGGAATACCCGTTGGTTTTATATTTATTGCCTTATTCCATCATTTTAACCATTAAAGCTTATCACATTATGGAAAAACAAGCAAATATTACTGAAAACCCATCAATCAAAGATAAGTTAAAAGAACACATCGATGCGGCACAAACGTACAAGCAAGTGAATTTAGATTCAAAAGTGCCTGATGGACCTATTGCTGATAAATGGACAAAACATAAAAACAAAATAAATCTGGTAAACCCTGCCAACAAACGATTGATTGATGTGATTGTGGTAGGAACTGGATTAGCTGGAGGATCAGCTGCTGCTACTTTAGCGGAATTAGGATACAATGTAAAAGCATTCTGTTTCCAAGATTCGCCTCGTCGTGCGCACTCCATTGCAGCACAAGGAGGAATCAACGCAGCCAAAAACTACATGGGAGACGGAGACTCCATTTATCGATTATTTTATGATACTGTAAAAGGTGGCGATTACCGTTCGCGTGAAGCAAACGTATATCGTTTGGCAGAAGTTTCTGCAAATATTATTGATCAGTGTGTTGCACAAGGAGTTCCTTTTGCACGTGACTATGGAGGATTGTTAGACAACCGTTCGTTTGGAGGTGTATTGGTATCACGTACATTCTACGCCAAAGGACAAACAGGTCAGCAATTACTTTTAGGTGCATACTCTGCAATGAATCGCCAAATTGGTCGTGGAAAGATCAAAATGTACAACCGCCACGAAATGTTGGATGTAGTTATGGTAGATGGCAAAGCAAGAGGAATTATTACGCGTAACTTAGTTACAGGAGATATTGAAAGACATTCAGCACACGCTGTTGTTTTAGGAACTGGTGGTTATGGAAATGTATTTTTCCTCTCTACAAATGCCATGGGAAGTAATGTAACTGCTGCCTGGAAAGCGCACAAAAAAGGAGCATTTTTCGCAAATCCATGTTACACGCAAATTCACCCAACCTGTATTCCAGTCTCAGGAGATCATCAATCCAAATTGACTTTAATGTCAGAATCATTACGTAATGATGGTCGTATTTGGGTGCCAAAAAAGATGGACGATGCCATTGCAATTCGTGAAGGTAGATTAAAACCAACAGAATTAGCAGAACACGATAGAGATTATTACTTAGAACGTCGTTATCCAGCCTTTGGTAACTTAGTACCACGTGATGTGGCGTCAAGAGCTGCAAAAGAACGTTGCGATGCAGGTTACGGAGTAAATGCTACAGGAGAAGCAGTATATTTAGATTTTGCTTCTGCAATTACTCGTTATGGAAAAGAGCAAGCAACCATCAAAGGATTAGATACTACTGACGATGCTGTAGTAGAAAAATTAGGAAAACAAGTTGTCAAAAATAAATACGGAAACTTATTCCAAATGTACGAGAAAATCGTAGATGAAAATCCGTACGAAACACCAATGATGATTTATCCTGCCGTGCATTACACTATGGGAGGAGTTTGGGTAGACTACAACTTAATGACGACAGTGCCAGGATTGTATGCTATTGGAGAAGCCAACTTCTCTGATCACGGAGCAAACCGTTTAGGAGCTTCTGCTTTAATGCAAGGATTGGCAGACGGATACTTTGTACTACCTTACACAATTGGTGACTACTTAGCAGATGATATTCGTACAGGACCCATTCCGACAGATACCAAAGAATTTGAAGAAGCTGAAAACAATGTCAAAGCTCAGATCGATAAATTGGTCAACAATAACGGTACAAAATCAGTAGATCATTTTCACAAACGATTGGGTAAAATCATGTGGAACAAAGTGGGCATGTCTCGTAATGAAGAAGGACTCAAAGAAGCGATCGAAGAAATTTCGAGCTTGCGCGCTGAATTCTGGGAAAAAGTACGTGTGCCAGGTGAAGCAAATGAATTTAATGAAGAACTTGCCAAAGCAATTCGAGTATCAGATTTCTTAGAACTAGGCGAACTATTTGCAAAAGATGCTTTGGACAGAACAGAATCTTGTGGAGGACATTTCCGTGAAGAATCTGTAGAAGAAAGTGGACCACAAAAAGGAGAAGCAAAACGTGACGATGTAAACTTTACGTATGTTTCTGCATGGGAATACAGAGGCGAACCGAAAGATGCTGTATTACACAAAGAAGCCTTGGAATTCAAGGATATTGAATTAAAACAAAGAAGTTATAAATAGATAAGTGTAGCGTGTGAGATGTTAGATTTTGACTGCTCAACACTCCATACTCAATACTAAAATCTAATGTAAATAAATGAATTTAACGTTAAAGATTTGGCGTCAAAAAAACGCGAAGGTAAAAGGAAAAATGGTTGATTACCAAATCAGTGATGTGTCCCCAGATATGTCTTTTCTTGAAATGCTAGATGTGTTAAACACACAACTCATTGAACAAGGCGATGAACCTGTGGCTTTCGATCACGATTGTCGTGAAGGAATCTGTGGCATGTGTTCGTTGTACATCAACGGAGAAGCGCATGGACCTGATAGAAAAATCACAACATGTCAGTTGCACATGCGTAAGTTTAAAGATGGCGACACTATATACATTGAGCCGTGGAGAGCAAAAGCATTCCCAGTAATCAAAGATTTAGTGGTAGACAGAAGTGCGTTTGATCGTATTCAGCATGCAGGAGGATTTATTTCTATCAATACCTCAGGGAATACACAAGATGCCAATGCCATTCCAATCGAAAAAGCCAATGCCGACAAAGCATTTGATGCGGCTACTTGTATTGGTTGTGGTGCGTGTGTAGCAAGTTGTAAAAACTCATCTGCTATGCTGTACGTTTCTGCCAAAGTATCACAGTTTGCATTGTTGCCACAAGGACAGGTTGAAGCTACTGACCGTGTCATGAATATGGTAAAACAAATGGACGCAGAAGGTTTTGGAAACTGTACCAATACTGGAGCTTGCGAAGTAGAATGTCCGAAAGGAATTTCTTTGGAAAATATTGCACGTATGAATCGTGAGTATTTAAAAGCTTCCTTAAAAGGATAAACCAAACATACACAAACATATAAAATCCCAAGTATACGCTTGGGATTTTTTGTATCTTCATTAAAAAAGTAGCTCATGCGTTTACAGATTTTTTTATGCATATTTCTATGTTGTACCCTTGGCGGGATGGCACAAGTGGTGACTCCCAAAAAGACCGTTCCTACAGTTGAATACGATTTTTCAAAATCAACTTTATTGGCACATGTAAAAGAGTTGGCATCTGATACATATGAAGGTCGTGAAACAGGAAGCAAAGGCGCTGAAAAAGCACGAAATTATATCATTGCTGCTTTTGAAAAACTCGGTATTCCACCGTTGGGTACCATGTACAATCAACCGTTTCCGATGCCAAAGAAATCAAACATTGCACAAGGAGAAAATGTCATCGCTCACATAAAAGGAACTGAGCAACTCAATGAATATATTGTACTATCGGCACATTACGATCATTTAGGAATTGTTGATGGCAAAATTCACAACGGCGCTGATGATGATGCTTCAGGAATTGCGGCACTGTTTGCTTTTGCAGAATATTTCAAGCAACATCCGCCAAAACATTCTGTGATTTTTGCAGCTTTTGATGCCGAAGAGAAAGGCTTAATAGGCGCTCAGTTTTTTGTGGAAAATCCGATGGTAGCGCAAGAACAACTCAAATTGAATATCAACCTAGACATGATTAGTCGTAGTGAGAAAAAAGAACTATTTGCTGTGGGACCACAACATTTTGAGCAGCTGAAACCCATCATCGAGAATACAAAAATAAGCGGAATGGTGAACCTAAAAATAGGTCATAAAGAATGGACGTATATGGGCGATCATGCCAATTTTTTCAGAGCAAAAATTCCATTTGTCTATTTTGGAGTGGAAGACCACAAAGACTATCACAAACACACAGACGATTTTGAAAACATTCACCCAGAATTCTATGTCAATGCGGTACAGACCATTATCAATTTCTTCAAAAAGGTAGATCAAAAAAAGTTATAAAAATTTACGTCTTAAAATCCGTTAAATTTTCCTGTAATACCAATTTTTTTCGTTTCTTGATGCGATATTTTTCAGTGAACGATGATGCAAGACCCTACAACCTTTTATACCCAACAAAAAGCCAAATTTGAAGCCGAATTAAAAGTACAACGCCGGAAACTCAATCAATCCAGTTTGTTTAGATTCATTGTTTTCTCCGGTATTGCTTTTGCAATCTACATGTTATTTGGACAATGGCCGTATGTCATGTTAGCTGCAGGTGCTGGTTTGGCACTTTTTTTATTTTTAGTCTTTCGTCATTCCGATTTGGTACGTCAAAGTAACAAATTAAAGGCGCTCATTCAATGCAATCAATTAGAGTTAGATGTGCTCAATGGCGATCTTTCCAAATTGCCTACAGGCGAAGAATATCTTAATGCTGCACACGAATTTAGTTATGATATTGATCTCTTTGGAAATGCTTCCTTCTTCCAATATATCAATCGCTCCACAACTAAAGAAGGAAAAAATAAATTGGCAGATTTGCTAGCGAGCAATGACATTTCAGACATTACCACTCGGCAACAAGTCATTCAAGATTTAGCACAAAAAGCAAACTGGAGACAGCATTTTTCAGCCATTGCATTGTTGATCAAAGTTGAGGCAACTTCCAAAGAAATTGTCAGTTGGTTAAAAAGTTATGAAAGCTTTATTCCCAAAGCAATGCGCATATTACCAATGGTTTTTTCTGCACTTTCCGTTGCTATTATTACGTTGGTTTCACTCGAAATTTTACCATTTCTAGTAGCGTTTTTATGGTTGTTTTTAGGATTGGGAATTACAGGACGATTTTTAAAAAAAATCAATCAACTTTCCAATCATACCAACAAAGCCAAAGATACATTTCAGCAATATGGTCAGCTATTGCAACGCATTGAAGAAGAAACCTTTGCAGCTACGTTACTTCAAGAAAAACAGCAAAACATTCAAAGTGATGTACAAAAGGCATCAACATTGGTCAACGGATTTTCCAAACGAATTGATGCCTTAGATACTCGAAACAATATCTTAGTAGGTGTGTTTCTGAATGGACTTTTATTGTGGGACATTTCCAAGTCGTATCAAATAGAAATTTGGATACAAAAGCACCACGAAAAAGTGGCTCAGTGGTTTGAAGTAGTTACCTTTTTTGATGCCTACAACAGCTTAGGAAACTTTGCGTTCAATCATCCAACATTTCATTATCCAGTGATTGACACTTCCGCCACAAAAGTAATGCAAGCCAAAGAATTAGGACATCCATTATTACGAACAGCCAATCGAATTGACAATGATTTTACGATAGGAAATGCTGAATTCTTCATTGTCACTGGTGCAAATATGGCGGGAAAAAGTACCTTTCTACGAACGGTTTCGTTGGGTATTGTGATGTCAAATGTCGGATTGCCTATTTGTGCAACAGAAGCGGTGTATGCGCCAATTAAATTGATTACGAGTATGCGTACAACTGATTCGCTAGCGGAAGGTGCATCGTATTTCTTTTCAGAGTTGCAGCGCTTAAAAATGATTGTGGATATGATCAAAGACGACACCTATTTTATCATTTTGGATGAAATTCTCAAAGGAACCAACAGTCACGATAAAGCAATGGGATCTAAAAAAATTGTCCAAAAACTAGCTTCGCAAAACGCCGCCGGCATTATTGCTACGCATGATTTGAGTCTATGCGAATTGGAAAAAGAGATTGATCAAGTGAAAAACTACTTCTTTGATGCAGAAATCATCAACGACGAACTTTTCTTTGGATATTTACTCAAAAAAGGTATTTGTGCCAACATGAACGCTTCTTTTTTGTTAAAGAAAATGGAAATTGTAGAATAATCTCCTTAAACCGTAGTGAAATCCTACAACCGTGATAATTGCTTCCATTGTTAACTTTTTTTCGTCTTATAAAAATACAGGAATTTTATAGTATTTC
>JBCCLS010000004.1:0-23436 GCA_039026835.1 Bacteroidota bacterium
CAGGAAAACCCAAAGGTGTATTAATTCCGCACAAAGCGGTTGTAAACTATGCCAATTGGTGCATTGAAACCCAAAATATCACCAAAAATGACAGTTCTATGGTGGTGTCAAGTTTGGCGTTTGATTTAATTTATACGAGTGTATTTCCGTGTTTATTGTCGGGTGCAACGCTTTTTGTGCCGCCAGCAGGATTGACAAAAGATATGTTGGCGATTACGAATTGTATTGTAGAAAACAACATTACTTTCTTAAAAGTAACGCCATCATATACAAATGTGTTATTGGATATTTCTAAAAATATTCTTCAGCAAAATTCCAAACTTCGATTGATCATCAGCGGTGGCGAATCTCCTGTGTTGAGTGATGTGGAAAAAATTGTCAATTCAGGAATTCAGGTGCTCAATCATTACGGTCCTACAGAAGCAACAATTGGAACCTGCACACATCTAATTACTAAAGAAAATTTAGCTGCTTTTAAGCAACATCCAGTGATTGGAAAACCGATTTTTGGGAATTATATCTACATTTTAAACGATTCTTTACAACTTGTTCCAAATGGTGTCGTGGGCGAAGTATATATTGGCGGAAACGGACTCTCCAAAGGTTATGTACACAAAGCAGAAATGGAGTTAAAATTTATTCCTGATCCATATCGAACAGGGAAAAAAATATACAAAACGGGCGATTACGGAAAAGTACTTCCCGATGGTACGATTCAATTTTTAGGGAGAAAAGACAAGCAGATCAAACTCAATGGATACCGAATTGAGTTGCAGGAAATTAAAAATCGCTTGTTGGCTCAAAAATCCATCACCAACGCGCATGTTACAGTGGTTGAAATTCATAATCAGCAAATGCTTGTGGCTTTTGTTGTGGGCACTTCCGTAGATGTTACACGTTGCAAGGAAAATCTGAGTCAATACGTACCGTCGTATATGCTGCCCAAACAAATCTATGTTGTCGATGAATTTCCAATAAATCAAAACGGAAAAATCATTGAAGAAGCACTGCTGCAACACATTGATCTTACTGTTGAAAACTCCACTGATTATGTGCCGCCAAGCTCTGAAATTGAAAAAATGTTAGCAACGGTTTGGCAAGATGTTTTAGCAGTCAAAACGGTAGGAATCAAAGATGTATTTTTTGATTTGGGTGGAGATTCCATCAAAGCGATTCAAATACTTTCGCGTGTAGGAGAACGCGGATTTACTTTTGAGTTGACAGATATTTTAAAATATCCAACCATTGAACAATTAAGCTCATTTGTACGTGTCAAGAAGCGAAAAATTCCACAAAATCAAATGTATGGAGACGTACCGTTAAGTCCGATTCAGCTTCGATTCTTGCAAAACACACAAAATATTCCACACTTTTTCAACTATTCGTTCTTATATGAAAGTACGTTACCGTTAGAAAGTGAAAAGATCCTAAAAGCATTTGAAATGCTGTGCGAACATCACGATATGTTGAGAGCGCAATTTTCAAAAACGGATACAACTTGGACACAAACAATATCCAAAAAAGCAAACTATAGTTTTTACGAGTTTGAAAAGACTGATGAAGCATTTGTGTTGGAAAAATCGCAACAGCTTCAGGAAGAAATCAGCGTGACAGGAACGCTACTTGGCTTAGCACATTTTAAGACAAAAGAAACATCGCTGCTATTTTTTATCTTTCATCATCTTGTCATTGATATCATTTCATGGTACAGTTTGAAAGAAGATTTTGAACATATATATCAAAGTTTAGACAAAGGCACCTCTGTAACATTGCCACAAAAGACAGATTCGTATGCGTATTGGGTACAGCAACAGTTGGCAAAAATAGAATCAGACACATTTCAAACCGATGGTGCGTATTGGAAACAATTTGAACAACAACTCCACACACCACTATTTGAAAATACAGCAACCGTACAAAATACCTTTGCGGATCAGGAAGTGGCAACAGTTCAATTTTCAGAAGCAGCAACACAATTGTTCCAAGAACTCCCACAAAAACGATACAACATTAACATCGAAGAAGTCCTCATCACAGGATTGGTCACAGCGTTTTCCAACACTTTTGAGACTTCTACACTGTTGTTGGATGTGGAAAGTCACGGAAGACATGAAATACTCGCAGATACTGATGTCAGCAGAACTGTAGGTTGGTTTACGTCTATTTATCCTGTGCAATTGCAACATTACAATACTGTTCGTGAGCGCATTGTACACACCAAAGAAACCCTGCGAAATGTTCCTGACAAAGGAATGAGTTTTGGCATGTACAAATATTTGTCAAATTCAGAAACAGAATTCATACAACCACAACTCCGAATCAATTATATCGGAAATATTGACTCAAATGCAGTTTCCGCAGGATTTTTACACTTGCAACCGAGTGTGCAACCAATTTCTGAAAAACGCACACGTGATTACATCTTGGACATTCAAGCGCGCATACAAGATGGCAAATTGCAAGTGCAATGTTTCTATCCAAAACAGTTTCTTTCGGAAGCGACTATCACACAATTGTTAGCGACTTTTCAAGAAGCTTGTCACGAAATTGGTACGCATTGTCAAACGCTATCAAAACAACACTACACACCAACCGATTTCACATTTACAGATTTCAGTATTGCTGAAATGGAAGCGTCTACACTATTTAAAGAAGACAACGTTGTAGATGTGTTGCCAATGAGTTTATTGCAAAAAGGAATTTTTTACCATTACAAACGAAATACCGAAAGCAAAGCATATTTTGAACAAAAAAACTTCAAACTCAGCGGAAACTTTATTGCAGTACATGTAGCAACAGCATTTCAGGCAGTTCTGGATAAATATTCTATCTTACGCACTTCGTTTACGGATGATATTGGTGGCGATTTATTGCAAATTGTAAAAGAAAATCAACAGCTCAATTTCAATTTTTACGATGTCTCGGAATGTTCGGAAGAAGAGCGAAATGCACAACTCAAAACAATCAAATCGCAAGATATCAACGATGGTTTTGACATCGAAAAAGAGGCGTTAATTCGACTGAACTTATTCAAAATAGCGCCTTCTGTGTTTGAATTTTGTTTAAGTCACCATCACATTCTGTTTGATGGTTGGTGTAACAGCATCATTTTTGGAGATTTCTTCAAAGCGTATACACAACTGCAACAGCAAATTCCAGTAGATTTGGGCAGTGAAATTCCATTTGCAAACTATATCAATTGGTTGACAAAACGCGACAACTCAGAAGCTGTTTCCTACTGGAAAAACTTACTGTCTGATTACGATCAAGGCGTATGTGTACCTTTTGAAAAAAATATTGTAGTTGCCGATGCAAGCAAACTTCACGATCGCTATACTTTTCATATTACTGAAGCAGAAACCAAAGCATTACAGCGTTTGGCAAACACAAGTAGGATTACGCTAAATACGTTACTATCTGGAATTTGGGGAACGCTACTGGCGAAATATAACAATACCAAAGATGTCGTATTTGGCGCTGTAGTTTCAGGGCGTCCGGGCGATTTGCAACATGTAGAACGCATGGTGGGATTGTTTATCAATACCATTCCTGTACGCATTCAGTTTGAAGAAGATGCCTTTGAAGATGCAGTCAAAAAGCATCAGCAATTTTGGATAGATTCACAAGCGCATCAATATTTGCAACTATCCGAAATTCAGGCAAATTCACTGCTTAAAGATCGTTTGATCAATCATTTGTACGTATTTGAAAATTATCCGAGTCTCAATACGCTCAACGAAAACAAAAAAAATGTAGATTTTGAATTTTTGGATTTTGAAGTGTACGAACAATCCAATTATAACTTTGCTTTGATTGTCATGCCAGGAACGGAATTACATTTCGGATTTTCCTATGATGCCAATTTGTTTGAAATTGAAGATTTACAAAAAATAGAATCGCATCTCAAACATTGCATTGCACAACTCATACAAAATCCAGCGCTTTCCATTGCTGAAATTGATCTCGTAACTCCAGCAGAAAAGCACACATTACTTTCCGATTTTAAAGGCAGTACATACGCAAGAAATGCTAGTGATACGTTGGTGTCGCTCATTCATCAACATACAATCTCAATACCAAATCAGCTAGCAGTATTTGATGCTGAACAGACATTCACATATGCGGAATTGGAGCAGTATGCTTCTCGAATCGCCAATTATCTCATCGAAAATAACATCCCGAAAGGAAAAAACATCGGAATTCTCTATCAAAAATCTAGCGCTTATATTGGGTTGATTTTAGGAATTTTAAAAGCAGGTTGCTCGTACGTACCATTGGATGTGAAATGGCCGTTGGAACGCCAAAAAGAAGTCATTGATCAGGCAGAAATTCCATTACTCTTCATCGGAACTGCTCAAATAGAAATTGCGAGTAAATTGCAATGGGAATGCGATACTTTGGAAACATATACCTGTGTCGACACTGACAATCCATATACAATTCTGGAAGATGACAGTCCGCTAATGTCGCACGAATTATGGAATCATATTGTAAGCAATGCTTCGGATGCGATTGAAGCAGGCGGTTGGGTGAGTAGCTTTACTGGATTGCCATTTTCTGAATTAGAAATGAACGAATATTCAGAAAATGTGCTGCAACGTATTCGTCAATATCTCAATCCAGACAAGCGTGTGTTAGAAATTGGTTGTGCTTCAGGAATCACGATGTTTGCTGTGGCGCCGCATGTAAAAGAATACATCGGATTGGATATTTCTTCAGAAGTCATTCAAAAAAATAGAGAAAAAATACAGGAAGAAGGCATACAAAATGTGTCTTGTTATGTAAAAGGTGCTGCAGCAATTGATACGCTCGACTTAGGCAGTTTTGATATCATCATTATCAACAGTGTGATACAATGCTTTCCAGGACTCAACTATTTGCGCGATATTTTGAACAAAGCCTGTACATTGGTCGCTAACGATGGGATGTTGTTTTTGGGTGATATTATGAATTTAGACACCAAAAAACACATGCTGAAAGAGTTGGCAGTCTATCAACAAACACATCCAGAAGTAAAGACAAAACTTATATTTGATACCGAATTATTTGTATCGCCAGCTTTTTTCTTGGATTATACAATACAGGAAGAATTCGCCATAAAACCGATAGTATGTGGAAAAATACACACCATCGCCAACGAGTTGACAAAATATCGCTATGATGTTATTTATGAGATGCAAAACAAACCGTTAACACTTGAAGATTCCACGATCAAAAAGCAACATGGAAACACCGAGATTTCCAAACAATCTTCGGTGAGTCCAAATATAGATATAGCAGCAGAAGCGGCAGCATACATGATTTTTACTTCTGGAACTACAGGAAAATCCAAAGGTGTACGCGTTACACACCAAAGTATCATCAATACATTGAAATGGCGCCAGCGTGTGTATGAATTTTCCAAAGAAGACAAGATATTAAGTATTCCTGCTTTTCACTTTGATGCATCTGTCGAAGACATTTTTGGTGCTTTGATCGTCGGTGCAACCTTGTGCATTCCAGATCAGGAAAAAATGTTGGATACCACATATGTATCCAACTTCATACAACAGCAAAAAATTACCAACTTTATTGCTGTTCCCACATTTTATGAAGTATTGCTGAACGATTTACCAACGCAATCACTTGCTTTAAAAACCATCACAGTCGCAGGCGAAGCACTCACACAAACTGTATTGGAAAAACATTATCAAACGTTGCCCAACGTACAACTTTTCAACGAGTACGGACCTACGGAAACTTCTGTATGTGCAACGTACAAAGAAATGTTTCCAGATTCCACGATATCTATAGGAAAGCCAATTGACAATATGGAAATCCTGCTTTTGGATGCAGATCACAAACTAGTGCCGCTAGGAATTGCAGGCGAAATCGCTATTGGTGGTGTTGGTGTGGCACTTGGGTATTATAATGATGAAGAAAAAACGCAGCAAAAATTTGTAGCGCATCCGTACAAAAAAGATGAAATTATCTATAAAACGGGCGATTTAGGAAAATGGTTGCCTAATGGCGAACTTGAATTTTTGGGAAGAAATGATCATCAAGTGAAAATACGCGGCTTCCGAGTAGAACTTACCGAAATTGAAGCTGTATTAGAAACACATCCTTTAGTGCGAAGAGCAGTTGTTTCAAACCATGAAGATCGTTTGTTGGCATTTGTAGAATTGATTGAAGCGCAAGCGTTGGACACAGAAACATTGCAAAAGCATGTAGCAAAACGGTTGCCTTCCTATATGATTCCTTCCAAAATTGAAATCATAGAAGCCATTCCACTGACGCCCAACAATAAAATTGATCGCAAGCGCATCAAAAACTATTCGCTTCAATCACAACAACATACAATCATACAGCTTCCAAAAACAGAAAAAGAAAAAATCTTAGCGCAAGTTTGGAAAGAAGTATTGCGTACCAAGAATGAGATCGCGATAGATGCCAATTTCTATGAGCTTGGCGGCGATTCTATCAAATCAATGTTGGTCGTTTCCAAACTGAAAAAGCAAAAATATCACATTAGCATTACTGATGTATTGACCGCGCCAACACTGGAAGCACAAGCGTTGAAACTCGTTCAGAAAGATATTTTAAACACACATTATCAACCACAAGAAAAGTCAGTATTGCTGCCGATTCAATCCGAGTTTATAGCACAATTTGGGACAGTTCCTTCGCAATTCAATCTGGCAATTACTTTGGTCAATGAAGACACAAATGATCGTTGGTCGCCAGAAGCAGTACAAGAAATACTGCAAGTTTTAATGTTGCAGCACGATGCATTGCAGCGAAATTTTACACAAGAAAATGGACATTGGTACATGTGTTTACATCGTTCTATGCAAGCTGAAACACCGCTGTATATGGATTATCGTGATGGAAAAGGCAGTTTGGAAGACATGCATCAAACCGCAACGACACAATTGCACGAAACATTCAATGTGCAAACAGGACCGTTGTTGAAAGCGGCTATTTTTGATTTTGATACAGAAAGCAGATTGCTACTTGTCATTCATCATTTTGTGATGGACGTGGTTTCATGGCGAATTTTAATCAAAGATATATTACAACTCAAAGCCTTGCAATTGGCTGGCGAACCTGCACAATTAGCAACAAAAACATATCCGTACGGAAACTGGGCGCAGGAATTACAATCGTATGGAAACAGTCACGTATTTCACAAAGAACTTTCGTATTGGAAAGAAATCGCGATACAAGATACGTTATCTATTCCTGCTGATTTCCCAGAAGGTGATCGTGCTACAACACACCAAACCTCGGTAGCACTTACAGTTTCAGCAGCAAAAACAGAACGATTGTTGTCAGCCGCCAACAAAATGTACGCTTGCCGAATTGACGATATTATGTTATCAGTTTTGGGAATGGCGTTGCAGAAAGTTTTCAATGTAACACGCACCAAAATACATATGGAAAGTCACGGAAGAGCTGCACTCAATGCTGAAATAGATATCAACGAAACAGTAGGATGGTTTACCTGTAAATATCCTGTGATTTTGACACCGCAATACGATCTAGAGCAAACGCTTATTCAAACCAAAGAAAACCTGCGAAAAATACCAAATTTAGGAATTGGTTATGGAGTGTATCAACGCATGCATCAATTGCAAGTGGAACGTGATCAAATTGCTATTATGTACAATAATCTGGGAAGTTTTGATACCGAATCGGAACAATTGTCGTACAATAAAATTACTGTTTCGCAAGCATACACAGGAGAAGGAATCGCAGCTGATAGTCCAATAAATTACGAGATATACATTCGTTCCATACAGGTAGATGGTGAAATTCAGTTGACTATCAATTATAACAACACTCGATTCCGAAGGGAAACTATGGAAGCGCTGAAAACGAATATTGCAGAACATTTGGATGCAGTATTGCACTTGGTGGAACAAACAGAAAATACAGTCATCACGCCAAGTGATTTGGGAGAAAATGATCTAAGTTTAGATGAGTTTGAAGCACTTTTTTAATCAAATGTGCTGCAAAAAATAGAAGAATACATGTTACAAAAAGAAAACATAAAACGAATCTTTAAATGCTCGCCAATGCAAAAAGGCATGTTCTTTTTGCATAAGCTGAATCCATCCTCAAAGCAGCACATAGTGCAGTATTGTTTTGAATTAAAAGGAAACATAGCATCCGAAAATTTCAAAGCGGCTTTTGACGATGTATGCAAAAGATACGATGTGTTGCGCACTATTTTTGTACAAAAAACAACCGATTATCCAATTCAAATTGTGTTGAAAAAAGTGACGCCTAATTTCACATGTACCGATCTCACGGTAGGCAACACAAATACAACCACAAAAGCACTTTTACAAGCAGATTTGGAACAAGGATTTCAAATTGACAAAACGCCGTGTGTGCGTTTGCAACTCATCAAAGAAGCAGCAAACGCGTATTCATGTATATTTACTTTTCATCATATCATTATGGATGGATGGTGTAACAGTATTATTATCAACGATTTCATGATGTTTTATGCAGCGCGAACACTGCAACAGCAACTTCCTGAAAAACCAGTTCCTAATTACGAATCGTACATACAATGGTTGGAAAAACAAGATCATTCGGCTGCTACTAAATTCTGGAAAAATCAGTTACATGCGTATCAAAATCAACTGAAAATACCGTTCCTAAAAGTACAAAACCATCTTCCATACATCTTTGAAAATCATACCATTTCTTTCGGGGAACAATATTCAACCCACATTGAGTCTATTGCCAAAGCCAACGATGTTACCATCAATGCGGTATGTCAGTTGCTGTGGGCAATTGTACTGGCAAAAATCAACAATGTTTCGGATGTGGTTTTCGGTGTGGTAGCATCAGGAAGACCGCCAGAAGTAGAAGATTCTGATAAAATTCTGGGACTATTCATCAATACCATTCCGATTCGAATTTCGTGGGATGCGCAGACAACTATTCGCGAAGTTTTACAGCAATCGTTTCAAAAAATAAACACCATTCAGCAGTACAGTTATCTGCAATTGGCTGACATTCAAAAGCAATCGGAGCAATCCAGAAATTTAATTGATCATATCTTTATTTTTGAAAATTATCCAAAAACCATTGATGATTTGTCTAATTCGACAGAATTATCAGTAGTAGATTTACGTCTGGAAAACACACAAGTTTTTGATCAAACCAACTATCATTTCAACATTATTGCCAAGAAAAATGAGCAAGTTGAATTTAAATTTTTATACAATGCTTCTCGAATAGCAGTTTCAGATATTAATATCATTGGCGATTACCTAAAGCATGTTGTACAGCAAATTTTTGAAAATCAGGATGGAAAATTAAGTGCGATTTCCTTGGCGGATGCGCAACACTTGGCGATTGTAAATGGTGCAACGCATGAACTACAGCAAGATTCATTGGTGTCGTATTGGAATTCGGTTGTAAAAAAGTTTCCAAATAACATTGCAGTTACGCATAACGATCAGGAATTTAGTTATACACAATTGCAGCAACTGTCGAACGCTTTCGCGGGATTTTTACAAGAAACATATGCAGTCAAAAATGGTGATAGAGTAGTGGTCGCTTTAGATCGCTCGGAGCAGATGTTAATTGCCGTTTGGGGAATTTTGAAACTTGGTGCAGCGATTGTTCCGATAGACATACATTTTCCCGAACGTAGAAAAACATACATTTTACAAGACGCGCAGGCAACTTGCATTGTAGATGCATCTATGATGGAAACATGGACGGCTACAAAGGAAAATTACACACTCAATGAAACTGCCGTAACGCCACCAAATCGCAATTCGGTGTGTTATATTATTTACACATCAGGAACTACAGGAACGCCGAATGGCACGATGTTGACGCACGAAAACATGATCAATCTTGTAGAATTTCATGATGCAACAAGCATTGAACTTGCAACAGTTTTACAATTTGCACCACTCGTATTTGATGTGTCTTTTCAGGAAATATTTGCCACACACTTGCGTGGTGGAAATCTGTTTTTAATTCCAGAATCATTGCGTTATGATGTCCCGAAACTATTTCAGTTTGTGCAAAAACACAACATTGCGACACTGTTTTTACCAACATCATATTTAAAATATATTAGCAATACCAAAGCACAGTTAGAGACGCTTCCAAACTGCGTACATGACATTGTAGTAGCAGGAGAAAAACTAATCATCAATGCTAATTTAGAAGCATTTCTATCACACAGAACTGTCCGTTTACACAATCACTACGGACCTTCGGAAACGCACGTTATTAGTGCAATGACGGTGGACACCACAATAGGAATTGAAAAAATTCCTTCTATTGGAAAACCGATTTACAACACGGATATTTTTATCATGTCTGCTGAGGACACTGTTCAAGCAAAAGGTGCTGTCGGACAATTGGTGGTGAAAGGAAAATCAGTTGGAAAAGGATATGTGAATAATAAAGAACTGACCGCGAAAAAATTTGTGTCGGTTAATGACGAGACATATTATAAAACAGGAGACAAAGCCTATATAGATGCCAACGATACCATTCATTATGTGGGAAGAGCTGACGATCAAATAAAATACAGAGGCTATCGAATTGAACTGGACGAAATTGCAGCAGCCATATTGCAACATAATTCGGTAAAAGAAGCGGTAGTGTTATTGTATGAAGCAGTGAATTCTGCTCAAAAATTAGTTGCTTTCATCAGTACAGCGAACACGTTTGATAAAACAACCTTGTTCACACAACTCAACAGTCAGTTGCCACATTATATGATTCCAACAGCGATCATAACCTTGGATGAATTTCCAATGACAACCAACGGTAAAATTGACAAACGAACTTTATACAGCGATTATGCTGCAAATATTGATACTACAGTTGAAAATGAATCTCTTACAGTAGAGGAAGAAAAAATTATTGACATCTGGAAAAGCATTTTACAGACCAATGACATCTCTCGAAATGATAACTTTTTAAATCTTGGCGGACATAGTTTGCAATTCATGCAATTAGCAGGACGTTATTCAAAACATTTCAAAGTTGAAGTTTCTTTTAGAGAATTATTCTTACATGCAACCGTGAAAGCGCATGCAGCGTTATTACTTTCCAAAGCCAATCACAAAGAGCAGGAAACAATTCCAAAAACAGCGGTTCAAGAAAATTATCCGCTTAGTTCTGCGCAGTTGCGCATGTGGACATTGAGTCAATTTGAAAATGCAGATCGAGCACACAATATTGTACAAGCATTTGAATTTTCAGGCGCGTTAGATCATACAGACTTGGAAGCTGCTATACACCATGTAGTGGCACGACATGAAATATTACGAACACAATTTGTACGAAATTCACAAAATGAAATTCGTCAGCGTTTTGCTGCTATTAAAGAATTTACAGTGCCAATAACTTTCATCAACGCTGAAACACCAACAGATGCGGATGCTATTATTGAAGAAAAGTATACGACTGTATTTGACTTGGAAAAAGGACCTTTGTGGAATGTAACATTGGTCAACACGTCGGCGCAGCAACATATTCTTATATTAACCATTCACCATAGTATTTGTGATGGTTGGTCTATGAAGATTTTAGCCAAAGAAGTGTTGACAAATTATCACAACATTCAAACGAAAAACCTGCAAGTCAAGCAAACGGAAATTTCCATACAATACAAAGATTATGTGGCATGGTTGCAACAACCAAGTCAGCAACAACGCATACAAAAAGAAGAAACATATTGGTTGGAAAAGTTTGCTGGAAACCTTCCACAACTACAGTTTCCAACTTTCAAAAAACGTCCGCCACTTAAAACTTATAACGGTGATAGTGTGTCCGTTACATTTTCAAAAGAACTTACAGAAAGCATCAAAAAATACACAACACAAAGTCAATCCACACTTTTCATGACCTTGTTGGCAGGAATCAATGCATTGTTATTCAGGTACACGAATGAAACAGATATCATTGTTGGAACGCCAACAGCAGGACGCATCCATCCACAATTGGAAGATCAATTAGGATTGTATTTAAACACGTTGGCGATTCGAACACAATTTAAAAAAGAAATCAGTTTTTCAGGATTGACGACGATTGTCAAAGAAGAGTTGACCAACACTTATTCCAATCAATTGTATCCGTTTGACAAATTGGTTGACAAACTACAACTCACACGCGATGTAAGCAGATCGCCATTGTTTGACATTTTGGTAGTGTTGCAAAACTTTCAAAACACCATTACTGCAGAAACGCAACAAACATCGGGACTCAATGTCACTACGTACACAGGAAATACGCGAAAACTGAGTATGTTTGATTTAAAATTTGTGTTTCAGGAATATGAAAATAGCATTCACTTACTGTTAGAATTTAACTCCGATATCTATGTAAAAGCGCACATACAAAAGGCACTTTCACACTTAGAAACTTTATTGTTTGAAGCGATAACACAGCCACAAACGCCCATCAATGCGTTGCAATATTTATTACCTTCGGAAGTGGAAACACTACTAGCTAGTGATGAGAAATTAATTCCAACACCAAACGAAACGATGGTCTCGCTGTTCCAAAATGTTGTACATAAATTTGGAAGTCAATCAGCATTGGTTGGACAGGAACAACAGTTTACTTACAATGAATTAGACACACTTTCCAATCAGTTTGCAGCATATTTACAAGCAACGTATACCATCAATCCAAACAATAGAATTGCCATACAATTAGCACGAAATGAATGGGTTTTTGTTGCGATGCTCAGTATTGTCAAACTAGGTTGTGCTTTTGTTCCCATTGCCATAGATGCGCCAAGCGAGCGCACAAAATTCATACTGGAAGATAGTGAAGCTGTCCTTACGATTGATCAGGAAATAATTCAACATTTTACATCGCAAGAAATCAACAATGAAAACATAACATTCCCAAAAGTAGCTGAAGACACAATTGCCTATATTATGTACACTTCTGGAACGACAGGAACACCAAAAGGCGTACTTATTTCACACAAAGCTCTAGCAAACTATGTCAATTGGTTCAAAAATACATACAAAATTACCGCTGGCGACAGCTCCGTAGTCCTCTCATCACATACGTTTGATTTGATATATACAAGCGTTTTTGGTTGTCTGCTTTCAGGAGCGACATTACATGTGCCTACAGCAGCATTGTGCACTAATTTGCGTGGAATATCAGATTACATCATTGCGCAAAATATTACATTTTTAAAAATTACACCAATGTATCTAAATGCATTGTTGACTATAAAAACAAACATGTTGGAAGCGGCTGCATTGCGACTCATAGTGTGTGGTGGAGAAAAACCGATACTCAAAGATGTACAAAAAATAGTAGCTGCAGGAAAAACCTTTGTCAATCATTACGGACCTACGGAAACTACTATTGGTGTTTGTGCGCATACGGTAACGCAAGTGAATATCGCTGCTTTTGAAGAAAATATCGTCATAGGGAAACCTGTGGCGAATATGCAAGCATTGATTTTAGACGAACAACAGCAACTCTGTGGTGATTTGATTCTCGGAGAACTCTGTATTACAGGACCACAACTGTCGGATGAATATGCAAACTTACAGAAACACACTTCGGAAAAGTTCATGCAGCATTCAACACTTTCAAAAAGAATTTTCAGAACAGGCGACATTGCCAAACGATTGCCCGACGGAACGATTGTTTGTATTGGGCGAAAAGACAATCAAGTAAAAATACGAGGCTACCGAGTCGAATTAGAAGAAGTAGTACAAGCACTTTCAGCACAAAAACAATGGGTACAAAAAGCAGCAGTCATCGTAAAAGAAGAGAACGGACAGCAACATTTAATTGCGTTTGTCGTGCCACAACAAGCTGTGTTGGATGAAATTGCTTTGAAAAATGACTTGAGAAAAATCATTCCAGGATACATGTTGCCAACACATTTTGTAAGTATAGCAACCATGCCACTGAATGCTAACGGAAAAGTGGACACAACACAATTATTGGCCAAAGCAGTTGAAGCAACAAGTACACCAAAAATCATTGTAGAAGCTAGTAATCATACCGAAGAAGTATTGGTTTCACTAATCAAAAAAGCACTAGGAACTGAAAAAATATCTATCAAAGATAATTTCTTTGACTTGGGAGCAAATTCAATTTTGCTCATCAAATTAGTATACGAGATCAATGACGCATTAGGAATTGATTTAAAATTACCAACCATATTTCAATATCCAACTGTGGAACGTCTTACAGCAGCGATTCATACCTCGGATGAAGACGCTACACAAAAAATATTAAATACTGTTGAAGAGAGCGTTGTGGATGATGATATGTATGATATGTTTGAAGAATAACTTTTTGACGCGTAGAAAAAATGAGTAAGCAAATGGACGAAAAAACAATACGAAAAAGCATAGCTGTTGTCGGGTTATCCGGAAGATTTCCAAATGCGGAAAATCTAACTGTCTTTTGGGAAAAACTGCAACAAGGAGCTTCATTATACAACTGGCATTCTGATGAAGATTTGCGTGCAACAGGCATGAAAGAAAGTCAAATTCAAGATGATACCTTTATCAAAATAGACACAACCTTGCAAGGTGCAGAAACCTTTGATCCTGCCTTTTTCGGATATACCAAGAGCGAAGCCAAATACATGGATCCGCAAACACGCCTATTGCATGAAGAAGTGTGGCTCGCACTAGAAGATGCCAAATGCAATCCGTTTACATTTGATAAAAAAATAGGCTTAATTGTCAGTGCTTCCGAAAATATTGATTGGAAAGTATATGCGCAAAATCAAAAAAATGCCAATGTGAGTGCGTATTATCGAAGACAAATTAGCAATGTGAAATTTAGCAATACACTCATCTCGTATCGTCTCAATTTAAAAGGTCCAAGTTATTTTATCGATACGGCTTGTTCGAGTTCTTTGGCAGGAATTCACATGGCAACGCGCCAATTGCTTATGAAAGAAGCATCTATGTATGTAGTAAGCAGTGTTTCGCTCAACTCACGCGATGGTAAAGGATATTACTATCAAGAAGGAATGATTTCCTCCAAAGACGGACGTTGCAAACCGTTTGATGCAGATGCTTCCGGGACATTTTTGGGTGAAGGAACTGGAACCGTTGTTTTAAAACGAATGGAAGATGCGCTCAAAGATGGCGATACCATTTATGCTGTCATCAGAGGTTCAGCAACCAATAATGACGGAAGCAACAAAGTTGGATATACAGCACCAAGTATTGATGGACAAGCTAGTTGCATTGCGTTGGCACATCGCATTGCCAATGTCGATTCCAACACTATCGGATATGTAGAAGCACACGGAACAGCTACACAAATTGGCGATCCTATAGAATTGGAAGCACTCAACATTGCTTTTAAGAAAAATAGACAAAAATACTGTGCTATTGGAAGCATCAAATCCAACATAGGACACTTAGATGCCGCTGCAGGAATTGCAGGATTTATAAAAACAGTGTTAAGTCTGTACCACAAACAAATTCCGCCAAGTTTACATTACCAATCGCCCAATCCGAAGGTAAATTTTAAGGAAGGTCCGTTTTATGTCAATGCTACGTTGCAGCCGTATCAACGATTACAAGCTGAAACACCATTACGTGCAGGCGTAAGTTCTTTTGGAATTGGCGGCACCAATGCACATGTAGTTTTAGAAGAATTTATTGCAGCACCAACACAAGTAAAGCAAGGTAAAACACATCCAACACCAATATTACTATCTGCGCAAAGCACAACTTCCTTAATGCGTTACAAAGAAGAATTGGCAGCGTATCTTCAAGAAAATTCCACAGTTGACATCCAATCAATTTTTAATACACTACAGGAAAAAGCAAGTTTTTCAAAACGCGTGTCACTTGTGGCGGACACAGCTGAAAAACTTGCGGAAGCATTGAAACATTTAACGCCTGAAGATGCAATAGAGTACGATACTGAAAATACAAAACCCAAACTTGTATTTATGTTTCCAGGACAAGGAAGTCAATATGAAAACATGGCGTATGATCTGTACACATCGAATTCCTTTTTTGCGGAAATCATTGATGAAGGACTTGACATACTATCAAAGATCAACGGAAACGATTACAAGAACGTGTTATTCTCAAAACTTACGGATAATGACACTGCTACATTGCTGCATACAACGCAATACACACAACCATTGGTCTTTTTGGTTGAATATGCCTTGGCAAAATTACTCATAGAAATAGGCATACAACCGAATACGATGATTGGTCATAGTTTAGGCGAATACACGGCTGCTTGTATTTCGGGAGTATTTTCATTTGAAGATGCCTTGCAATTACTCGTATACCGAGCTGATTTAATGGAAAGTACTGCAGCAGGAAAAATGATCAGTGTCAATATTTCTGAAGCTGAAATGGCGGCGTATATTTCTGCTGATGTAAGCATTGCTGCTGTAAACGCACCAAATTCAGTAGTATTATCAGGAACGGTAGGAGCCATTGAAAGTTTGGAAATTGTATTCAAATCGTTACGTATTGCTGCCATTCCTTTAAAAACCGCCAAAGCATTTCATTCCCCAACTATGGATGCCATTTTGGAGGATTTTGCACAAAAAGTACAAACCATCAAATTGCGTGCGCCACAAATTCCATTCGTGTCGAATCTTACTGGCGAGACGATTACTATTGAAGAAGCAACTTCAACCAATTATTGGGTACAGCACATACGAAATGCAGTATTGTTTGGCAAAGGAATCAAAACCTTAGAAAAAACAAACTACGATGTCTTTTTGGAAGTTGGACCGGGAACTATATTAAGAAACTTGTATCATCGAAACGCGACAAATAGTTCAAGTAACGCGTTGAGTATTTTAAAAGATGCAACAGCTACTGAGAACGAGCTGACAACTTTCATTGCACAGTTGGGCGTTTTATGGAGTCATGGCATACAGCCAACTTGGGACAAAATTCTTCCAATACACCATCAAGAAAAAGCAAAATTACCAAACTATGTCTTTGATGAGGTCACATTTCCGTACAAAATAGATGTGTTTCAAGCACTGAATAAGGAGTTTGATTTTATTCAAAAAGACACAACCAAACCGTTTGACGAATGGTTTTACACAACCAATTGGAAATTATCACGCCTCGTACAAAAAGATGAAATATTCTCAGAATCTAATGTCGTGTTAATATTCGCTACCGACGATGAATTCTTTGAGAAGCTTCAACAGCAACTCATCGCACAGGGAAAACATGTGATTACAGTTACGAAAGGCGCACAGTACACATACATTTCGGATCATGAATACAGTATAAATCCCGAGAAATCAGCTGATTTTACATTGCTTCACGACGATATTAAAATTGTCTACCCAAAAATAGATCATTATATCTACGGTTGGACTTTAGCAAATGCAGAAAAAACCATTCATACGTTGCACGCTGAAAATGCAATCTCATTACAGGAAGATTTCCACACATGTGTTTATCTCATACAAGGATTTCAATTGCAAAAAACGCGACAGCGACACAAACTTACCTTGCTAACACAGCAAGCAGCAGCAATTCATACACATGAAAAAATAGATGTTGCTTCCGCAAGTGCCAAAATACTGTCGTATGTAGCTATGCAGGAAAATCTAAAAGGATTCAATTGTACGATTGATATTGACAAACAGGATGAAAATATTGTTGACAAAGTTGCGCATGATATTTTATACAATTGCAAAGACATACACGTTGCGTATCGCAACACCATTCGTTGGACACAAATGTACGAGTCGGTTCAACTCTCCAATCAGGAAGAACATTCCGTACTCAAAACCAATGGAACATACCTGATTACAGGAGGAATTGGAAACGCAGCATTGACCTTGGCAACACACATTATTTCCACTTATCAGGCAAGTGTGGTGCTCGTTGGACGCTCTAGTATACCTGATGATGCAGACTGGCAATCACTGCTAAACATGTCGTATCACGATATCAAAACCCAAAAACTTGAAAAAATTATCCGATATATAGAATTAAAGACAAAATTTAAAGAATTCTTACACTATCTTAGAGGTGATATTACAGTTTTTGAAGACATCAACAATGCTATTTTGGAGGTTGAAGCGTCACATGGAGCCATTAACGGAATCATTCACACGGCAGGAACAATCGACAGAAAAACATACGAATTGGTCGAAAATATTCAGCCTGAAAACGTACAGACACAGTTTGCGCCGAAAGTTCAAGGAATTATCAACATATACGAACTTACCAAAACACGAACGGTAGATTTTGTTTGGGCAACTTCGAGTTTGTCGTCTGTTTTAGGAGGAATTACCTATGCCTCCTACGCCGCTGCAAACAGTTGTATGGATCATTTAGTTAGGGCATTTCAGGCGGAAACAAGTCAAAAATGGATTTCGGTAAACCTCGATGGTTTGTCGTTTGGGGAAGATGAGGAATACATTCAGGAAGCCGAATTTATAAAAGTGTTTGAGCGAACGCTAAATGCCTCAGAAACATATCAGTGGATTGTTTCGATGACAGATATAAACGAACGCGATACGCTTCCAAAACGAATTGTGGAAAAAATTACGGCAACCAATACCATGCTTGATGCTGCCATTGATAGTGAAAACAATTCGGGTGAAAAAAATGTAGTCAACGAAATGCGAAACCTCTGGATGGATTTCTTCGATACCAAAGAAATCGATCTGGATAGTAACTATTTTGAACTTGGTGGCAATTCGCTTAATATCATTGTGATGCATCAAAAAATAAAAGAAATATGGAATGTAGATATTTCCATAGCGCAATTATTTACCATGCAAACACTTGGTGAAATTGTTCAAGGAATCGAGAAAAAGCTCCAAAAAGAAGAAATTATCAACACCAACGACGATACTTTAATTGGATTTTAACCTATAAAACCACACATGAATGAAAAGTAAGAACCCAATAATGATCTGTTTAGTGCTCATGGCACTTTGCATTTCGTATCAAAGCGTAGCACAAAAATTTGATGAAAGAGATTATTCTAAAAGAGAAATGCACATCAAAATGCGTGACGGTACACGCTTGTATACAGCCATTTACACGCCTAAAAACGCCACAGAAAAACTCCCGATGATTGTGGCTCGTACTACTTGGGGAAACAGACCGTATGACGAAGACATAAATAAAAGATACATTTCGTACAATGATACCATGATAGAAGAAGGCTACATCTTTGTCCATCAAGATGTAAGAGGACGCTTTATGAGTGATGGCGATTTTGACAATACACGTCCTGTAGTCTCCACGACCGATCCCAAAGCTGTGGACGAACTAACAGATACGTACGATACTGTAGAGTGGTTGCTTGCTAATGTTGAAGGGCACAACGGAAATGTTGGTTTTGTCGGCACCTCGTATCCCGGATTTTACGCAGCAATGGCAGCAATTTCTGGTCATCCTGCGATCAAAGCAGTTTCACCACAAGCACCTGTATGTGATTTATTTTTTGATGATATTCATCGGAATGGAACTTTTGGACTTTACTTTTGGGCTTCACTGGATGCCATTGGCGTACAAACTCCAAGCGATACCGATCATTGGTGGCCAATGTACAATATTTCAAAAGTAACCAACAAAGACGGATATGATTTTTATTTGAACGAAATAGGAAGCTTGAAAAATGCAGAAAAATATATGGTTCCTGATAACTTTTTGTGGCGACAAATTGTAACACATCCTAACTACGATGCATTTTGGCAAAAACGGAATCCATTGCCACACATGAAAAATATTGATTGTGAAGTATTAGTTGTCGGTGGATGGAATGATATGGAAGATTTGTACGGAACCTTAGGATTTTACAAAGCAATTCAAAAGCAAAATAAAAACATAAATCCGTATTTGGTGATCGGACCGTGGACACATGGTGATTACAGGTACAGAAAAGGAGAGTATGCAATAGGAGATTTATATTTTGGGGAAGGACTTGCTACATATTTTCAAGAAAATATTGAGGCACCATTTTTCAGAAAATATCTAAAAGGAACTGACAAAGACAAGAATATTCCAAGAATTACATTATACGATACAGGTTCCTTAGAGTGGAAATATTTTGACAGTTATCCTGAAGCAACAGCAGGCAATAAAGTAAGCTATTACGCAGGAACTGATGGAAAATTGACTCCAAACAGAAGCAATGCATCCGCAGATGAAGGCGTACAATACATAAGTGACCCTAACAGTCCAGTTCCGTATTCTTTAGATCGTACTTTACCAAAATATTCACCAAAACTATTTATAGCGGATGATCAGCGTTTTGTGAGTTCACGCCCCGATGTAATCACATTTACAAGTGAAGTTTTGGAAGAAGATGTAACGGTATACGGTGCTGTAGAAGCCTTGTTGCAAGTAGCAACCGATCAAACCGATGCAGACTGGATGGTGAAATTAATAGATGTATATCCAAATGATAAAGTATCAGTTGATCTTAAATTGAGAAAAGATGTGTTGTTGGAAGGATATGAGCGTATCGTACGTTGGGACGTAATACGCGGACGTTTCCGAGAAGATTTTTCAAATCCAAAACCTTTTGTGCCCAATCAAAAAACAGAAGTGAATTTAAAACTTTTGGATGTGATGCATACCTTTCAAAAAGGACATAAAATTAGCATTCAAATTCAAAATAGCTTTTTCCCATATTTAGATCGAAATCCCCAAAAATACGTTCCAAATATTTACAAAGCAGATGATTCGGATTTTGTCAAAGCCAATCACACCATATTTTTTGACAGTCACATCAAATTAAACATAGCAGACCGTCAGAAGAAGTAAGAAAAAAAAGTAACATGTAATGAGTATAGATATTGCTGTAGTAGGCGTTTCTTTTTCGATAGCAGGTATTCAGAATTTAGAAGAATTCTACCAAACTATTGTTGATGAAACACTGAAAATTAGAGGAATTTCCCCGATTCGAAAGGAAGATATAGAAGCTAGGTTTGGTCCGCAAACTATCGGAAACGCTGGATACCTAGATCGTATTGACCTGTTTGATGAGCACTACTTTGGAATTACCAAAGGAGAAGCCATGCGTATGGATCCTGAGCAGCGATTGATGCTGGAGCATTCCATAAAAGCACTTCACAACGCAGGGTATACGCGAAAAGAAGTTGCCAATCACCGAACAGGATTTTTTCATACGTATTACTATTCGTCGTATCGTTACTTTTTTGATGATTTTTCCAATGTGTCGCTCACCGCACACATGTCGGGCATGATCGGAACCAAAGTTGCCAATCATTTGGGACTCAAAGGACCTGTTGTGGGCTACGATACTACATGTTCTTCTTCCTTGGTTGCGTTGTATTATGCGTGCCAAAGCTTATATACCAACGATTGTGAATATGCTTTTGTAGGAGGTGTAAATCTTGGTGTGGCGCATGCGCAAAAAGTAGCAGCTGCGATTTATTCAAACTCTGAGCAATGTTTACCGTTTGATACAAAAGCTGATGGAACCGTTCCTGGAGAAGGCGCCATTTGTCTCTTGTTAAAACCTTTGGACAAAGCAGAAAAAGACAATGATACTATTTATGGTGTGATCAAAGGTGGCGCAATCAATCACGGTGGTGAACGCATACAAAACATTACGGCTCCAAGTCCGGTAGCGCAAAAAGAAGTGTTGCTCAGTGCTTGGGAAAAAAGTAATATTTCTGTAGAAGACATCGGATTCATTGAAGCGCATGGCACAGGAACCGAACTGGGCGATCCGATAGAATTTGAAGGAATTCAATCTGCATTCAAAGAAAAAAACAAAACCACTAACTGCGGCATCAGTTCTGCAAAAGGTCAAGTAGGACATTTAGATGCCATGTCTGGATTGGCAGGAATTGTGCGCGGTTTGGTAAGTTTACACTACAAAATAAAACCCAAACAACAAGGGTTTGCTCAACTCAATCCGCACATACGAACAGAACTTCCGAATGTGTACGTTCAAGACAAAACAGAAGCATGGGAGAGCAATACTGCACGAATTTTAGGTGTAAGTTCGTTTGGACTTACCGGAACCAATGTGCATATGGTGTTACAAGAACACGAAGCAACACATAGAAAGACAAAAGCCTCTGAAAAAACAGTACATTTTGTGCGCTTATCGACCAAAAGTAACGCATTGATGCAGGCTACTAAAACACATTTACATGCGTATGTAGAAAAACATGCTGAAGTAAATCTACAGGATTTTAGCTATTCAATCAACAAACTTTTTGATGCAGACAATTCAGTCACTTCTTCTTTGTTATTTTATGATAGAACGACCTTATTGAAAGCGTTGCAAGCACAGACAATATCCTCGCGGATTTCAGCAACTCCAAAAAAAGTGATTGTATTGGTACCTGGAATTTACGATTGGAACGAACACGAACGCTTGCAACACATTACAGAATATCCAGAAATATGGACAGCAATTACACAAGTAACCTCAGATACAAACTACACAAATGCGGTGCCTTTTGTTAAAAACGTATTGATTCAATATGGAATGCTGAAAAGTTTCATGCAGCGAAAAGAGTTTGCCGCGCAGGTATTGTTTGGTGGACAAGGAAAAATAGTGCAGCAATTGCTATCGTTCAACCATCAAACTGAAAAAGAAAGATATCTAAAAACCATTACAAAAAATAGTTCTACAGACTTTAAAGCAGCTTCTTTTGTTAACTATCTCAACAATTTGCAGCAACTTTCAGAAACGATATTTTATGTAGTGGGCGATCATGGAGAGATGTTACAAGCGTTTCAAAGCAAAAGCAAAGAACAACACTTACATAAGTTTTACATGGAAAAAAGCAGTATGGGATTTGCTGCGATGCAACAACATTTATTTGATCATGGACTGACTTCGAAAACGACAGAAAGTGAAGGACAATTTCTTCAAAATTTGGGACTTCCTGTATTTTTATCCAAACGTCATTGGGTAGAAGGTGTACAGCTGGAAACGTATGCATACGCACCACTTAATGAGACATCAACAACCCAAACAACAACACAAGAATTTACAGCATCTCAAATCATACAACATATCAAAACAGTTTGGAAACAAACCTTACGGATAGAAACTGTAGCCGAAACGGATAGCTTTTTTGATATTGGAGGAAGTTCATTACTTGGCTTGGATGTGATGATGGATATCGAAAATATATTCAATATCCGAATGGAATATCAAGATATTTTTGAACAGGATACCATTCAAAAATTAGTAGGTTTTGTTGAAAGCAAATTACATACAGCAATCAGCACTTCTGATACAGAAACAACAATAGAAGCAACACATTCAACCACAATTGATAAAGAAGAAACATACAAAATTGCCGTTGAGGAAGTAGAAACACAGTCAATTATTCAGAAAAAGTTTGAAACCATTTTTATAACCGGCGCCACAGGATTTTTAGGCGTATATCTCTTGCGCGAACTCTTGGAAAATACCAATGCCAATATTATCTGCTTGGTACGAGCG
>JBCCLS010000005.1:0-21428 GCA_039026835.1 Bacteroidota bacterium
GGAATATTATGACGTGTCGTCTGAAAGTAATGTCAGTATTTATGCTGGAATTACCTTTGATGCTTCTGTGATGGAAATTAGTGCCAATTTATTAGCTGGCGCGACATTTTTTCCGATTGAAGATGCCAATCTTCGGTTAGACATTCATAAGATTCATCATTTCTTACTGGAAAATCGCATTACACATAGCTTTTTTCCAACGGTAATATGTAAAGAATTGGCAATTCAAGATAAAAAATTACCGAATACCAAAGTGCTTTCAGGCGGTGACAGTCTGAAACTCACAAAAAATCCTGCCTTTTCTTTATACGACAATTACGGTCCGTCCGAATGTACCATCGTTTCTACGGTGGCAGCAGTTTCAAATGGTGATAGAAATACGATTGGAAAACCCATAAAAAATGCACAAATCTATATTTTGGATGCACAGAAAGATTTAGTGCCGATTGGAATTCCTGGCGAAATTTATATTGGAGGAAAAGGCGTTTCCAAAGGATATTGGAATCGTCCAGAATTGACTGAAGAACGTTTTGTAGACAATCCATTTTTGAAAGGACAAAAAATGTATGCTACAGGCGATTTAGGAAAATGGTTGCCTGACGGGAAAATTGTATATTTAGGTAGAAAAGAAACACAAATACAGCGACGCGGTTATAGTGTGGAACTTGGCGAAATTGAAGTTGCGCTTGCCAATACTTCTGAACGTATTCAGCAGGTTACAGTTATTGAGAAAGAAGGAAAATTAGCAGCATATTTTACGAGTGAAGGAGAAGTTGACACAACTATTTTGCAAAAATCATTACAAAATAATTTGCCATCGTACATGGTGCCGAGTTATTTTAAACGTTTGGATAGTTTGCCATTAACACCTAATGGAAAAGTTGATCGGAAATATCTGCAGCAGCTTTCCATTACTGATACACTACACAAACCTATTGTAGCCCCAAAAACTGAGACGGAAACACAATTGGTTGCAATTTGGAAAGAAGTGCTCAACCGAGAAGAAGTAAGTGTAGAAGACGATTTCTTCATGCTAGGCGGTCATAGTCTATTACTCATGAAATTGCTTGCCAAATATCAAGAAGTATTTCAAATTTCGCTGCAACTTTCCAGTTTATACCAACACCCAAAACTCATACAGCAAGCAGCATTATTGAGCTTGCAAAAACAACAAACCATTGCAATTCCACAACTAGCGGAGCAACCGTATTACGACGTATCTGCCACACAATTGCGCTATTGGTTGATTGATAAAGTCAAAGGAAAATCCAAAGAATTCAATATTGCCAATGCTTTTACACTACCTGAAAATGTAAACATTACACTGTTGGAAAAAGCCATGGAAAAATTGGTAGCACGACATGAAACATTGCGTACTACTTTTATTGAAGTTGCTGGCGTGCCGAAGCAGCAAATTCACCAACCGACAACCGTAGAATTGTATCATGCGGCTTCTGAAACCACTGCGGAACAACACGCATTTGATCATATTTTTGATCTTGCTCAATATCCGTTGTTTAAGGTAGCAGTTTCAAACACAAAACTATATTTCAACATTCATCACAGCATTTGTGATGGCTGGTCTATTCATATTTTATATAGCGATTTATTGCAATTGTATGAAGCGGAATGTGGCACAAGCACAACGCTTCTCCCTGAATTATCCATTCAATATAAAGAATACGCTGCATGGCAAAATCAACGCGATGCAACAGAAGAATTTACCTATCAGCAGCAGTATTGGGCGGAACAACTGAAAGAACCACGCGCATATTTGCAATTGCCTAATGATTTTCCTGAAACAACTCAGTCCAAAGCTTCTGTGTGTAGTTTTGTAATTGAACCAGAAGTACACCAACAAATTTTGGAGCGTGCGACTCAGCAAAATATCAGTACGTTTACACTATTTTTAGCGGCGTTTAAAATTTTAATGTACAAGCTTACGTACGAGCGTGATAGCATTGTGGGAATTCCAGTTGCCAATCGAAATCACTATCAAATCAATGACTTGGCAGGTTGTTTTCTAAATACAGTGATGTTGCGTGATACAATTGACGAGCAGTCAACAATTGCACAGTGGATTCAACAAGTGCATACAACACTCACAGATGGATTGACAAATCAAAGTTATCCGTTTGAAAATGTATTGGAAACCTTAGGAATTTCACAAAAAGATAAATTTCCTTTAAGTCCCGTATTTTTAAATATGGTAGATTTTGGTACGGAAAATGAATTGCTGTCAATGACAGAAATGCAGTTTGAAACTACGGAACTTCCTCCAAAATTTGATTTGGAATGCTATGTAAAAACCTTTGCAGATGGCTACAACATTGATTGCGTGTATGACGATCAACTGTTTTCAAAAGAAACTATTGCTTTGTGGATGCGCAGTTATGTTGAAATTTTAGCGCATATTGTAACTGATACAGCAACTACGATCGCAGCGATACCTGTTTTTGAAAATGTACCACAATTTACACAACAATTACCACAAGGAGCATACACACATTTCACAGGGGAAGAAATCAACCAAACAGTTGCTGAACGTTTTGAAACACAAGCAAGCAAATACGGAAATGCGATTGCAGTTACTGCGAATGATCAGCAATTTAGTTATCAAACCATAAATAATTACGCCAATCGACTGGCAACAAAAATTACACAGCAAACACAAAATACAAAACGAATTGCGTTGTTGGTTTCACACAATCAGCATACAGTAATTGGAATGTTAGGTGTGTTAAAATCTGGGCATGCGTATGTACCGATTGATTTGGAAAATCCATTGCAACGGATTCAGTTCATTCTTGAGGATGCACAATGTACAATTGTAGTGTATGACGACGCGATTGAAACAAAAGTAGCACAACTCAAAGAACTCATCCCAACAATACAACTGATCAAATTAGAGGATGTACTCAAAGATGATTTAGACGTTCCAAACCTTCCAGTTGCAAGTCTGCCAACAGATGAAGCCTATGTATTGTATACGTCTGGCTCTACAGGAAATCCAAAAGGTGTGATACAAACTCAACGAAATATGCTACATTACATTCGTGTATATACGAATAACGTTGCCATTTCGAATACAGATAATTTAAGTGTATTTTCAACCTATAGTTTTGACGCTTCTATCAAAGACATTTATGGTGCGATTTTAAATGGAGCGACGGTGGGTTTTTATTCCATTCCTGCAAAAGGATTGACAAATTTGGGCAATTGGATAACGCGGGAAAAAATTTCCATCATCCACATGGTGCCGACTATTTATCGTTATTTCATCGCTACATTGGCAACAAACCAAGTGCTAAATACTGTACGTTTGGTTGATTTGGGCGGAGAAGCTTCTTATAAATCCGATTTTGAACTTTTTAAAAAGCACTTTCCTAAAAATGCCTATTTGGTAAATGATTACGGTCCGACAGAAGCCACGATTGTTTCGCAACATTTTATGCAACACACGTCGCAAATTTACAACAGCAATTTGCATCTTGGAAGTAAGGTAGCAGAAACCGAAGTATTCATCGTGGACGACATGGGAAAAGAAGCTGCGGTGTATCAGGAAGGTGAAATCGTATTTAAGAGCAAATACATTTCCAAAGGATATCTCAACTTGGAAGAAAAAACCAAGGCTGTTTTTATGCAAGATGCTTCCAATCCTGAATACTACACATATCATTCGGGTGATATTGGAAAACGTTTTCCAAATGGCACGATTGTCTATTTAGGACGAAAAGATACGCAAGTCAAAATCAACGGTTATCGTATTGAACTTTCTGAAATCGCATTGCAAGTATCCAAACTAGAAGGTATTACGCAAGCAGAAGTGTTGGTGCAAACTTGGGAACATACAGCATACATCACTTGTTATTATACAGGAAATCAAAGAGAAACAACTTCATTCAAAACTGCACTAAAAGACAGATTGCCAGCATACATGATTCCGTCTGTATATGTACTGTTACCTGAGTTTCCTTTGACCAGAACAGGAAAAATTGATCGCAACGCATTGCCAGCATTATCCGAAAGTGTGGTCAAAACCGAAGCATACAAAGCACCTGAAAATGATATTCAAAAACAGTTGGTGACTATTTGGGCATCGCAACTAAACAGCGCCGAAGAAAAACTGGGAATTTTAGATAATTTCTTTGAGATTGGCGGAAACAGTCTGCAAGCAGTCACCATTATGAATATGATCAACACCACATTTGACATTGCCTTGTCAATTGAAAACCTATACGAAACCCTCACCATTCAAGATTTATCAAAAGTAATTCACTTTTCAACCTTACAAAAGCAACAAAATGAAGATGTGTCGGAAGACATGGACGAAATTATTTTATAAAAGAAAGAAATTTTGAAAAACGATTTATTAGACAAACTTTTAGCGCTAAATATTCAACTTCGCAATGAAAATGGAGGTTTAAAAGTCAATGCTCCTAAAGGAACGTTGACCAAAGAGTTGGTGGCAGAAATTAATGCACACAAACCGTATCTTTTAAAATTATTAGCCAGCAATATAAAAATTCCAAAAGCAACTGTTGCAGCGGATTATCGCGTCACGCCTACACAGCATTCGTTATGGTTTATTCATAAATATTTGGGTGGCGATAAAGCCTATAATTTAACAGCTACGCTACAAATTGAAGGCGATTTAGATTTGACTGTGTTGGAAAAAGCATTTCACATTGTCATACAAAAGCACGAATCGCTGCGTACACAATTTGTGGTAAAAGACGATGGCAATGTGCGACAACTCATTTTATCAACTAATGAAATTCAGTTTACACTTGAGCACGAAGATTGCAGTCAACTATCCAAAGAAGCAGTACATCAAAAGCTCGATACAAAATACCAAACGCCGTTTCAGTTAGATGCTGACATGTTGGTCAACGCGAGTGTTTTTACGTTGGATGAAAAGACACATATCCTACTATTTGTTATGCATCACATTATCAGTGATGGTTGGTCGTTACAAGTATTCACGCGTGAAGTTATCGCAGAATATCAGCAATTGTTATCCGGAAATGAACTTGCGTCGGAAGCATTATCATTACAATTCAAAGACTACAGCGAATGGTTCAATACTGAATTGGAAGGAGAAGCATACGCAAAGAAATTAGCTTTCTGGAAAGATCAATTCAAAACACTCTCGCCAGTATTGAATTTAGGCGATCGTGCGCGACCAAAAGTCCGTACGTACAACGGAACTTTGATGCATCATGAGTTTTCACTAGAATTTTCAAAAGAACTCAACACATTTGCCAAAACTCAGCAACTTACCTTATTCATGGTAATTTTAGGAGGATTGAATGGTACGTTTGCCAAATATACCAATCAATACGACATTACTTTAGGAACTACGGTTGCCGGACGCGAACATCCAGATTTGGAAAACCAAATAGGATTGTATTCCAATGCACTTGCTATCAGAACTCAATTTGAAAAAAGTCAGACCTTTGCCAGCTTTTTTCAAACGCAAAAGGAAACCTTACTAAAAGCGTATGCGAACAAAGAATATCCGTTCAATACCTTGCTAAACCAGCTTTCATTGCCAAACGATGCAAGTCGTTCACCATTATTTGACATTATGGTGTTGCTGCAAAATCATCAAACGATTCACTTAGATGGTCAAAATACGTTGTACAATCTTAACATTTCTGAATACGATGAAGTAGAAAAAGGCGTGAGTCAATTGGATATAAGTTTCGTGTTTACGCAACGAAATGAGCAATTATTGCTGAGCGTCGAATACAATACAGATATCTATGACGCTGCGTTCATTCAACAGTGTATACAGTCTTTTGAAAAATTTTTAACCTTCGGAATTTCCAATCCGAATACTACATTAAGTGCTATTTCATGGACGAATGCGAGTGAACAGGATATGATCTGTAATCAATTCAATCGTAATACAATTCCACTACCACACACAAAAACAATAGTTAATTTTATCTCAGAACACGCAGTAACATCTCCTGAAAAAGTAGCATTGATTTCTAAAGCTTCACAGCATACGTATGCTGAGGTAGAAAGTATTAGCAATCAAATAGCGCAGTATTTAGAAAAAGAAATGCAGCTCCAAAAAGGTGATTTTGTCGGAATTGCCATGGAAGGATCCAATTGGACCATACTGACCATTTTGGCAGTCATGAAAGTTGGCGCTACGTACATTCCTATCGATCCAAATTATCCTGAAGCGAGAAAAAAATACATCAAAGAAACAAGCAATTGTGTAGCAATTATTGATGAAGCGTTGCTGCAAACAATTCAAGAAAATCTAGCTGTTTACAGCGAAAAATACATGTCCAACGCGACTCAAAACGATACTGCGTATGTCATATTTACTTCGGGATCTACAGGAAAACCCAAAGGAATTCCAATCACACAAGCGTCACTCATTGATTATGTAACTACATTTGCTACATATTTTAACGTCACAGCATCTGATCGTGTGTTGCAACAGGCGAGTATTGCTTTCGACACTTCAATAGAAGAAATATATCCGATCTTACTCAGTGGCGGAACGTTGATTTTTCAAGAAGAAAAAGCAGACTTTCACGCTATGTTTGCCAATTGTGTGCAGCATGAAATTACCTTGTTGAGTACCAATCCGTATGCGTTGCAATACCTAAACGCACATCACCAAGAATACCAACTCAACTTTCGTGTATTGATCAGTGGTGGCGATGCATTACAGGTTGATCATGTAGATCAATTATACGACATTTATGAGGTATACAATACGTACGGACCTACCGAAAGTACGGTCTGCGCTACGTATTACAAAGTTACAGATGCAACACACACAATTCCGATTGGAAAACCTATACACAACAGGCAAGTATATGTTTTGGATACTGAAACGACCGATGTATTGCCTGTAGGATTTATTGGAGAATTGTGCATTTCAGGTGCCGGATTGACCACTGGATATTTAGGAAATGAACTTCTAACCAAAGAAAAATTCATTCCACATCCATTTAAACATGGAGAAAAGCTCTACCGCACTGGCGATTTGGCAAAGTGGCTTCCAGATGGAAATTTGATGTTTGCAGGTAGAAAAGATAAACAAATAAAGCTAAGAGGATACCGAATAGAGTTGGGAGAAATTGAAAATGCTGCACAAGAACTCGAGGGAATTCCGCAAGCAATCGCTGCCATTCAGCAAATAAATAACGAATCGGCCATTGTATTATATTGGCTTCATTCTGAAAAAAGTCCGTCCAAGACGCAAATTAGAACGGCATTGTCTGAAAAACTGCCTTCCTTTATGTTACCTTTGTATTATGTGGAATTGGAACAACTTCCGATCAATGTGCATGGTAAAATAGACCGAAAGCTATTGCCAGACTTTAAAATTGCTGAAGGATTGATTGCTACGGAATATGTAGCGCCACGAAACGATACGGAAGCAAAATTAGTTGAGATTTGGAAGCGCATTCTAGGCGTGGAAAAAATAGGAGTGACCAACAGTTTCTTTGAATTGGGAGGACACAGTTTGTTGGCCATCACCTTGATCAATGAAATGAATAAGGAATTTGATACAATTTCATTACAAATAAAAAATCTTTTCGTCAGTAATACCATCGAAAGCATGGCGCAACTCATTACAGTAACTGGCGGCGAAGATGTGGAGGGTGATTTTGAAGAGTTTGTGATATAAAAACTGAAATGACGATGAAACAGTTGGTTGATAAACTATACAAAATTGGGATTCGCATTAAAGCGAAAGATGGCGAATTGCAAATCAAAGCTCCAAAAGGTGTGCTCACGAAGGAAATCATGCAGGAAATCAAGCTGTATAAGCAAGATTTGATTGCGATGTTGTCTGGTTCGGAAGCAGTCACCATTCCCAAAGCACCAACACAAACATCGTATCCTACAACCGCTGCACAAACACGCATGTGGATTTTACACAAAATGCAAGAATCCTCCGCAGCGTATACCATACGATTGTCATTTGAAGTTGCAGGACAATTGGAAACACAACTTTTACAGAAAGCATTTGCGTATTTGTTGGAGCGACATGAAATATTGCGCACCTCATTTGCAGAAGCTGCCAACAATCAAATTGTACAAAAAATCCATACTGCTGATGAAGTAACACTTCCTGTAACAGTAGCAAAAGTTGCAGATGAAGCCGAAGTCATCACAGGAATTAACGCGCTTTATGCACATTCCTTTTCGCTTTCGGAGGCACCTTTGTGGAAAGCTATCATATTTCAAGTTAATGAAACACGTCATGTAATTTCACTTTCTATGCATCACATTATCAGTGATGGCTGGTCGATGGAAATTTTTGTAAAAGAATTAATTTATGTGTATGATTGTATAAAGCAGCAAAAAACCATCGATGTACCGCCGCTTGCCATTCAATACAAAGACTACGCAGTGTGGAGTCAGCAGCAAGCAAATGAAACACATAAAAGCTATTGGAAGACTAAATTTTCAGGAGAAATTCCAAAATTACAAATGCCTTCTTTTCAGGAGCGTCCAAAGGTAAAAACTTACACTGGCGCTACATTGGTGCACGATTTTCCCAAAACATTTACAACACAGCTCGAAGCATTTACCGCTCAAGAAGATATTTCAGTTTTCATGTTGCTGGTTGTGGGTATCAATATTTTATGTCACAAATATTCAGGTGCGAACGATATCATCTTGGGAACGCCAATTGCAAACCGAGCTCATGCAGACTTACAATCACAAATTGGATTGTACCTAAATACCTTGGCAATCCGAACGACTATTGATGTGAATTCAACAGTAAAAGAATGTATTGCACAGCAAAAAAAGTCGTTAACAGCAAGTTATGCGCATCAAACGTATCCTTTTGATCAATTAGTGGACGAACTTTCGTTGGAACGTGATACATCGCGCTCTCCACTGTTTGATGTCATGGTTGTACTACACAATCAGCAAGCACTTTTTCAAGATTCGTCACAATTTGTGGAAGGACTCACCCTGCAACCATATTCCAAATCAGAAAAAAATACAAGTCAGTTTGATTTTACGTTCGATTTCTTCAAATCGGAACAATTACAGCTACAACTCAACTACAATACAGATTTGTATCAAGCTGCGCAAGTACGGCGTATGATGGAGCATTTGGAGCATATTTTGGGTGAAATTATCTCCAATCCATCACAAAAAATAAGCGAGATTCAGTATCTATCTAAAAAAGAGACGTTTCAGTTATTGCATGAATTTAACGATACAAAATTAGCATACAACACTTCACAAACCATTATAGATCGTTTTGAAGATGCTGTTACCAAAACACCCGAAAAAATAGCTGTCATCAGTAATGACAAAAAACTGACATACGCTGAACTACATGAAAAATCAAATCAATTAGCAAATTACATACAGTCACAAGCTCCTAAAAACGATCAAGTGATCGCATTATGTGTCGATCGTTCCTTGGAAATGATGATTGGCATTTTGGGAATCTTAAAAAGTGGCAATCAATATTTACCTATTGACAGTTCGCATCCAGAGTCGCGTATTCAATACATTTTGCAGGACAGTCAGGCGAGTTTGGTATTGACCAAAAAAGAAATCACATCCTTTATAGATTTTAGCGCACGCTGTACTTTGGTATATTTTGATGAACCAACAATTTGGGAAACAAGCGCTGCAAACATTATGCAGAAGATATCCAAAAACGCATACATTATTTACACGTCGGGTACGACAGGAAATCCGAAAGGTGTTGCCATTTCACATCAAAATTTAGTCAACTTTTTTATTGCTTTAGATCGTGAATTTGGTGCAGCTGCTGCAGAAGATATTTGGTTGGCAATCACCAACATTAGCTTTGATATTTCGATACTTGAACTATTGTGGACGTTGACGCGAAGCAATACCGTCGTTATTCAGCCAGATCGTCCTGTGGTGACAGAAACGATCGAAGTTCCTGATTTTAGTTTGTTCTATTTTGCCGCACAAGATGCCACGTCCAATCCTGACAAATACAACTTATTACTCAAAGGTGCAGAAATTGCAGATGCATATAACTTTTCAGGAATTTGGGTGCCTGAACGACACTTTCACAACTTTGGCGATCCGTATCCAAATCCATCAGTTGCTGCGGCTGCCGTAGCAGTAAAAACAGAAAAAGTCACCATACGCTCGGGAAGTGTTGTGTTGCCATTACACGATCCTATTAGAGTGGCAGAAGAATGGTCTATGGTCGATCATTTGTCTAAAGGACGCGTTGAATTGTCAATAGCTTCTGGATGGAATCCAAATGATTTTGTCTTAGCGCCAGAAAACTATGTAGAGCGTCATAAAATTATGCGCGAAAATATTCAAACCTTATCCAAATTATGGAAAGGCGAATCTATCAAAAGAATTAACGGAAAAGGAGATGAGATTGACGTCGAATTGCATCCAAAACCCATACAAGACACGCTAGAAATTTGGATCACTGCTGCAGGAAGCATTAAAACCTTTGAATATGCAGGTGAGATTGGTGCCAATATTTTAACTCACTTATTGGGACAGAATACAGAGGAGTTGCGTGAAAAAATACAAGCATATCGCAACGCTTTAAAAGCAAATCATTACGATCCAGCTTCCAAAAAAGTAGCGTTGATGCTGCATACGTTTGTTAGCGATGATGAAACTTTTGTGCGAAATACGGTTGAAACACCGTTTAAAGAATACTTACGACAGTCAGCCAATTTGATAAAACCACTCGCCGAAGCCGCGAATTTGGACATTGAGAATGATATGGATACTGTGATCAACATGGCGTTTGATCGCTACTATCACTCTAGCGGATTATTTGGTACGCCAACTTCGTGCATGTCCAAAGTAAAAATGTTCAAATCGATTGGAATTGATGAAATTGCTTGTTTGATTGATTACGGAATAGACGAAACCGTTGTCTTAGACAACTTGCAAAATATTTCCAAATTGAGCGAACTGATGCAAAAGCAACAACGACGCGCAGCTTATTTTACAGAACGCAGGCAACGTCAATGGAGTATTCCTAAAATTATAGAAAAATACGCTGTAAATCAGCTTCAAACTACACCATCCTTACTACAAGAAATTTTATTGTCAGAAGGAGGAAAAACAGCATTGCAGCAATTAAAAACACTGTTAGTTGGTGGAGAAGCACTACCTGCAGAATTGGCAAATACGCTACTAGACATTCGACAAAAACCGTTGTACAACATGTACGGACCTACAGAAACCACCATTTGGTCCTCTTACAAAAAAGTGGATACCAAAGATACAGTCACTATCGGGAAACCGTTGGCAAATACCTGTATGTATGTCATAAACGAAGCGCGTCAACTATGTCCTGTGGGCGTTGTGGGCGAATTGTGCATTGGTGGCGATGGTGTTGCGAGCGGATATGTGGGTCGTGAAGCATTGACTGCGAAAAAATTCATCGCCAATCCTTTTGCGATAAATACACAATTTCCAACACTTTATAAAACAGGCGATTTAGCACGTTGGTTGCCTTCTGGCGAATTGGAATGCTTGGGCAGAATAGACGATCAGGTAAAAATTAATGGACATCGTATAGAAATAGGAGAGATTGAAAATACACTCAATCAATTTTCAGGAATCACGCAAGCTGTGGTGGTTTTCAATACCAAAATTCAGGATTTAGTCGTTCATGTGTTGGCAAATGCAATGTATGACGAAACGATTGTTCGCAATAACATGCGTAGCAAATTGCCAAGTTACATGCTGCCAAAACACTATTATGAGGTTGATGAATTTCCCCTAAATCAAAATGGAAAAATTCAACGAAAAGTACTTGCTGAACGGGACATTACTACCTATATCACCACAAAATATGAAGCCCCGAGAAACGACTTGGATGCACAGATTGTTTCCATTTGGGAAGAAATTCTCAATTTGTCCGACATCGGAATCACGCAAGAATTTTTTGAATTGGGCGGCAACTCGCTCAAAGGAATGTTTCTCATCAATAAAATCAACGAGCAATTTGGCGTGGAGTTAAATCTGTTAGACATGTTTTCGCATACACAAATTAAAAGCCTATCCGATTTTGTACAGCAAAAACTAGACTCCATCCAAAAAACATATTCAAATGAAATAATACTATAATTCCCCCATTATTATGAAAAAAAAGCATGAAAGAGTTTTTAGAAGAATTAAAAAAGAATGAAATTGACGTATCATTAGTAGACGAAAATCTTAAAATACGTTTTAATACTCCGAGTTTGCCTCCTGAGATTGTTGCACGTCTCAAAGCGCATAAAAGCGAGTTAATTGCCTATTTAAAAAATAATCAAGGGAATCAGGAAATTACCAAAGTGCATACCCATTGGATGAAGGCTGGACTTTCCTCATCACAATACAGACTTTGGGTTGTAAGTCATTTTGAAGAAGCATCTATTGCTTACAACATGCCTGCGTACATTGCTTTAGATCAGCGGTTTGAAGTAGATCTATTAATACAAGCCATTCACCAAGTTATAGATCGGCATGAAATTCTACGCACCATTATCAAGGAAAATGAGGCAGGAGAAGCACGCCAATGGATTGTAGACAGCGCGGCGCTCAACTTCTCTATTCAGTGTGAAGACATGCGCGGAAATGCAGCCGCCGCAGAGGTCATTGAAACCTTTATCCAAGAAGATATTGTACGTCCTTTTAATCTGTCGGAAGGTCCATTATTGCGCATGCAATTATTCCGCCTAAAAGATGATGCGTATGCTCTATATTCCAACATGCATCACATCATCAGTGATGATATTTCGAAAGAAATTTTTGTGCGTGAAATCATGGAATGCTATGCCGCATTACAAGAAAACAGAGAGCCAAATCTTTCTGAATTGTCCATTCAATACAAAGATTTTGCAGCGTGGCAACAACAACAAAAATTCACAGAAACTTACAAAATTGATAAAGCTTATTGGAAAGAAACTCTGTCAGGAACTTTGCCTGTACTCAACTTTATCAACGGGAAAACTCGCCCCAAATTAAAAACGTATCACGGAAAAACCAGTAGCAAAACACTTTCAGCAAAAAGTACTGCACAGCTAAAACAATTTGTAGAAAGTAATGCAAGTACCTTATTTGTGGGACTTGTCGCAGTTTGGAAAGTATTGTTTTACAGATATACCAAACAGCAAGATATTCTCATCGGAATTCCTACCTCAGGGAGAATTCACAAATCGTTGGAAAACCAACTAGGTTTTTATTTAAATGCCTTAGCATTGCGTACGCAGCTTGAGCCAACAACTACATTTCAAGAGTTTGCAGCATTGGTCAAAAATAATGCGTTTACAGCATACAAACACCAAGCGTATCCATTTGAAGATATTGTCAACGAAATATCATACAATCGCGATATCAGCCGAAGCCCAATTTTTGACATTCTTATCGATTTTCACAGTACTGATTTATACAGAACCAATGTGTTAAATGCACAAGGAATCTCAGGGCAACAATATGTAAAATACGATTTGGAGTTTCACTTCGTAGAAACAGCCGAAAATATTGTCATCCAAACTAGCTTTAATACAGACATTTATGATGAAACCAGCATTCAGCAATTTTTAAATCATTTTGAATATTTCACTGAAAATCTTTCAGCACATGTACAATCTCAAATTGGCGAAATAAATATCGTAACACCGTCAGAAAAACAACTGATTTTAGAGGAATTTGCAGGAAAAGATACTGCTGTGGCAATGCCTACTGATTTGATCAGTGCTTTTGAAACACAAGTACAGCAAACACCAGAAAACATTGCCGTACAATTTGAAAATACAACACTTACATACACGGAATTAGACACGCTTTCCAATGCATTAGCACATCACTTACTGACGGAATGTAACATACAAACCAACGATATTGTTGCGATTCACTTAGACCACAGTCAATGGGTTTCAGTGGCCATGTTGGGAATTTTAAAAGCAGGCGCAACTTTCCTGTGTATTGATCCAGAATTGCCTGAACAACGAAAAGAATTAATTGCAAACAGTGCTTCGCCAGTAGTGCTTGTTTCTGAGATGAATTATATGTTTGATTGTAATTTCTTCACGGAAACGATTTTGGCTATTGATGTAGAAATTGACGCTTCAGAACCTAAAAATCTACCTTCGGTTACCCTAGCAAAAGCGGCGTATATCATTTACACTTCTGGTTCTACTGGAACACCAAAAGGTGTAGAAATAGGTCAAGAATCGTTCATCAATTACCTACATTGGGCAAAAAATTATTACGGAGACAATGACATAAAAAACTTTGGTGTATTTACCACTTTAGCGTTTGATCTTACCATTACGAGTCTATTTGTGCCTTTACTTTCTGGCGGAACGGTTACATTTTTTGATGCGAAAACAACCGTCACCAAGACGTTACAAAAGTATTTTGAAAGTGATATTTCATACATCAAGTTGACACCTGCACATATTTTATTGTTAAAAGACATGAAGTTGCGCTCAGAAACATTGCAGTATGTAATTGTCGGTGGCGATGCATTAGAGACATATCACATAGAAATTTTACAAAATATTAATCCAGCGTTGACCATTTACAACGAATATGGTCCAACAGAAGCGACTGTCGGTTGTATTGTTGCTACAATTGCCTCAGACCATACTTCAATTTCCATTGGAAAACCTATTGCCAATACCAAAGTTTACATACTCAACGATCAAATGCAATTGCAACCGCAAGGTGTTGCAGGCGAAATATACATCGCAGGTGCAGGATTGGCTTTGGGATATAAAAACAATGCTGAACAGCAACAGGAAAAATTCATCAAAAATCCTTTCAATTCGGGTGAACAAATTTACAAGACGGGCGATATAGCATATTGGAATGCGTCGGGAACTATTACCTATTTGGGTCGAGAAGATGATCAGGTAAAAATTAGAGGCTATCGTGTTGAACTTGGCGAAATAGAAAAGCAATTGCTTGCAAAACCTTCGATCACAAATGCAAAATTAATTGCAGTTCAAAAAAACGAACAAAAAGTATTGTATGGTTTCATTGTAGCTGATAGCAAAGAAAATCTGGAAGAGCTACGCGCCCATCTATCGCAAACATTGCCAGATTATATGGTGCCAAGTCGTTTCTTTCAATTGGATGTGTTACCGTTGACACGAAATGGAAAAATTGACAAAGCAGCCTTGTTAGAAGTTTCCACAACACAAGGACTCAAAACAAACACGTATGTAGCTCCGGAAACAGAAACGGAAAAAATTGTCGCTGAAATTTGGCAAGAAGAATTAGCGTATGAAAATGTAGGTGTGCAAGATGACTTTTTTAGTTTGGGTGGCGATTCAATCCTTGCAATACGTGTGTTGAGTAAAATTAATGCACAACTGAATTCCAATTTTGAAGTGGCAGACATATTTGTGTATCCAACGATTCAAAAATTACTGGAAAACATTGCACTACGAACCGTAGAAATACCAAGAGTTTCAAAAGAAGTGCGTGAACGATTTGAAAATATACAACAAACACACACACTTCCAGAAGGTGTGATAGACATGTATCCGATGAGCGATATTGAGATCGGAATGACCTATGCGTATGAAATGCACAAAGGCGAAGGTGTATATCACGACCAATTTGTCTATCCAATATTTATCTCAAATTTTGATCAGGAAATTTTCAAAAAAGCGGTAATGCTAATGACTGAAAAACACAATGTGTTGCGCACTTCGTATGACATTCAGTCCTACGGCAGTCCGATGCGATTGATTTACAAGGAAATGACACCAACACTTCATTTTACAGATATCAGTCAACACTCCAGAGCCGCACAAAAAGCACACATTGAAACGTTTATGAAAACTGATCGTAAAAGTTCTTTCTTTGATATCACGATTCCTGGAATTTGGAAGATGGATATTTTTACTATTGACGATGCCGAGCAATTTTTAGTGTTCCAATTTCACCATGCCATTCTCGACGGTTGGAGTAGAGCTTCTTTCATCACAGAATTGAATAATACATACTTTGAATTGGTTGAAAATTCAGCATACACGCCCGAATTACTATCAGAAACCTACAAAGAATATGTATTAGAACAAGAAACACTAAAATCAAATAATTCAGTGCACCAATTTTGGAGTACAACTTTAGCTGATTACAAGCGTTTGGAATGCTTTACAAATGAAACGGAACTAGAAAACACACAGTTTTTTGTGGAAGGTGAAGTGTATGAACAACTAATGCAGTTCTCCGAAAAACACAATATTTCCATTCGTGCCATCAGCTTTGCGCTGTACGGATATACATTGCAAAAACTGTCCTATCATCCAGATATTTTAGCAGGATTGGTGACAAGTGCGCGACCACTTACGGAAGATGGCGATAAAATTTTAGGATGTTTCCTGAATTCTGTTCCTGTGCGTATGCAGCGTGAACACAATTCGTTGGTAGCTTTTGTCAAAGAAGTTGATGAACAATTAAAGCAACTAAAACAATATGATAAAATAAGTCTGTCCGAATTGGCAAGTCATTACGCAGAAGAAACAGACGGAAATCCATTCTTTGATACGTTGTTTAATTATGTAGATTTTCATGTGTATGAAAAAGCACAATTCTCCAGCCAAAAACAGCAACAACAAGGTTTGGAAATTGACAGATTTGAACAAAATAATACCTATTTAGACTTAATCGTCAGTCCAATAGAAAACGGAATCTTTTTAGAATGGATGCGCTCAAGAGCTTTTACCTCAGGACTTTCCAATGCAGACCTTGTGGCGATTTACACAAAAGCAGTACAGGATTTGGTGAATGAAGAAACTGAAATAGATTCAGATATTTCGAAGGTTGAGTCGTACATTCTTCATGAATTTAATGATACCAAACAACCATATCCACACACAGAAACAGTTATTTCACTGTTTGAAAAGCAAGTAATTACATCACCAACCGCCATTGCATTGGTGTACAAAGACACTTCGTATACGTATGAAGCATTGAACAAAAAAGCGAATCAGTTTGCACATTTCTTGCGTTCCAAAGGTGTTGAACACGCAGATCGTGTCGGCGTTTGTCTTGATCGAAATGACGAAATGGTAATTTCTTTGTTGGGAATTTTGAAATTGGGCGCTGCGTACATTCCGTTAGATATTAATTATCCAGAAGATCGTATTGCATTCATGACAGACGATTGCAACTGTAAATTCACCATTGATGAAGCATTGCTTGAAACATTCCGACAAGAAAAGCATTCAGATGCTGATATAGAAGTATCGACGACGCCAGACGATTTTATATATATCATTTATACTTCAGGATCTACAGGAACACCAAAAGGTGTTCAGGTGACACACCAAAATGTAGTTGCGTCCATTCACGATTTGGATACACAACTAGGATACGATCATTGTACAGCGGTTTCAGTTTCGTCCAACATTGTATTTGATGTTTCGGTTTTAGAAATTTTTGCGACGTTGTGTTATGGTAAAAAAGCAGTCGTATTTGACTATGCAACAGTGGCGCATCCAACCAAATTTATTGAAAGTTTGCAAAAACATGAAGTTGAGGTGTTGCAATTGACGCCGTCACGTTTAAAATTATTAGAAAAACCATTGCTACAACATGAATTTAGCGCGTTACAACTTTTAATTGTGGGTGGAGAAGTCTTTCCAGAATATATTTTTAAACAAAAAGAAACTATCGGAATTGCCATGGTCAATGTCTACGGTCCGACAGAAACAACGCTGTGGAGTACGTACTGCAAACTGCATGAAAGTGACGAAGTGCATATTGGAAAACCGTTACACAATCACGAAGTATATATTGTAAATGCCAACAACGAATTGCAAACAGTTGGTGTAGAAGGTGAAATTTGTATTTCGGGCGAAGGAATGACAAAAGGCTATCAAAATCAGCCAGAACTCACACAAAAAAGCTTTATCAAACATCCGTTTCAACCTGATGCGATCTTATATAAAACAGGCGATTTGGGACGAAGACGTGCAGATGGAAATCTTGAATTTTTGGGACGAATCGACAATCAAGTCAAATTACGAGGACACCGAATAGAACTTGGCGAAGTAGCGCAAGTATTGAGAACGCATCCTCAAATTGATGATGTAGCCGTAGCTGTAAAAATGGTTAATGACGAACCAGCTTTGGTGGCTTATTTGGTAAGTGAAACAGCGATAAACAACACTGAAATACGTACCTATGCTGCTGAAAAATTGCCTGAGTACATGTTTCCTTCGTACGTGATGACGTTAACCGAATTGCCACTCAATACCAATGGCAAACTGGATAGAAAGCGATTGCCCGAGGTCGCTTTGGAAGATGTCAAATCAGAAAATTACAAACCACCAACTACCGAAACCGAGAAGAAGTTAGTCACAATGTGGCAAGAACTTACAGGGAAAAAAATGATCGGGATTGAAGATAATTTCTTCGAAATAGGAGGAAACAGCTTGCAAGCCATGCAATTGTTAGGACTCATTCACCAAGCATTTGACGTACAAGTAGATTTAATGAAAGTGTTTGAAAAACCTGTAATAGCGGTCATTGCTCTGGAAATTGACAACGTGATTTGGCAGAAAAACTATGATCACGATAAGAATACTAAAAAAATTACAATATAATCATGGCGCAAATACATCTTTTATTAAAGCAACTTCGCGATCAAGAAATCGGATTGAAGCTGAAAGAGAATGATTTGGAACTTTCAATGCCTGATCATGTTGATTTAGATACGGAAACTATTCAAACCTTAAAAAAGCATAAGGGAGAAATTATAGCATATCTCAAAAGTATCACCACAAATAGTGGCTATGATATCATTGAAAAAACGCCAGAAAAAGAAAAATATCCTGTTACTTCTTCTCAGCACAGATTTTGGGTAGTCAGTCAGTTTGAAGGTGCCAATGATGCCTATACCATTTCCAACGCGCTGCGATTGCAGGGCACGTTGATCATAGAACATTTAGAAAAAGCATTTACGCTACTGTTAAAACGACATGAAAGTCTGCGCTCGTATTTTAAAAGTGATCTTGATGGAAATGTGTACCAATACATTGCATCTTTAGAAAGCATCAACTTTCAATTACAAACAATCAGTGCCAACTCACAAGCTGATGAAGATAAAGCGGTTGCAAACTTTTTTCAAAAATCGTTCAATCTGGCAACAGCGCCGTTGTTAAATGCGCAGTTGATACAAACTCACAAGGACGAATATATTTTACTTTTCAAAATACATCATATCATTGGTGATGGTTGGTCCATGCAAGTGATTACCAATGAAATCATGGAATTGTATATGCAGTTGTGTACGCATGGAACGGCGAATCTTCCAGAATTACGCATTCAATACAAAGATTATGTCGCTTGGACAGTCAGTGAAAAAAAACAACAACAATTACAAGCACAAGAAGCGTACTGGTTGCGTCAATTTGAAGAAGTTCCATCCATAGTACAATTGCCTTCTTCCAAAACCAGACCTGCAGTCAAAACGTTTGAAGGTGATACCTGCGAGTATCTACTTTCAGATGCGCTTTACAACACATTACAAAACTACACCAAAACATCAGGATATACGGTATTTATGGTGCTTATGGCTGGATTGAAAGGATTATTTTACAGATACACTAGCAATACAGATATTACATTCGGAATCCCAATTGCTGGTAGAGAACATCCTGATGTACACAATCAGATCGGATTGTTTATCAATACCTTAGCGATTCGTACTAAATTAGACGGTAAACTTTCCTTTGCAGAAACCTTAGCCATTGAAAAAGAGCAGCTTATTGGCGCGTATGCCAATCAAGAATATCCGTTTGATAGTTTACTCGAAAAAATTGAATTTACCAGAGACGCTTCTCGCTCTCCACTATTTGATATCATGGTAGTGTTGCAAAATCAAGAGCAACAATCAACTGCCGAAGAAACACATACGGAACTAGAAATGTTACCGTACGAGAAAAATGTCAGCGGAGTGAGTCAATTTGATATGACGTTCACATTCCAAGACATTGAAAATGCGATGCTTTTAACTGTAGAATTTAATAAGGATATTTACGAAAAAGCATTTGTAGAAAACCTCATAGCAAACTTTGAACGCTACGTTACTTCCGGATTGGCACAACCCACACAACACATAGGAAACATTCCATTTCTCTCACAAGAAGAAAAAAATCGCATTCTGTATAATTTCTCTCAGGGAGAAACGTTGGCAACAGCCGAAGGAAACATACTCACATTATTTCAACAACAAGTTACAAAACAACCAAATGCGCAGGCATTGGTGTATGCGACTAAAATCATTAGTTATCAGGAATTAGACGAAACATCCAATCAATTAGCAAATTATTTATTAGAATCACAACATGTTCAAAAAGGTGATTTTGTTGCTATTTTACTATCGCAAAACGAATGGATTGTCATTGCAATGTTGGCAACGCTTAAAGCAGGAGCTGCATATGTTCCTATTGATGTAGAATATCCAGAAACGCGCAAAGCATACATCATTTCCGATAGTCAATGTAGCGTAACGATTAATGAAGACATGTTGCATGATTTTCAGCAGAAATCGTATGCATCCAAAACTCCCGAAATAGCAATCACTGCTGACGATTTATCATATGTGATCTACACTTCGGGTTCTACAGGAAATCCAAAAGGTGTTATGATTACGCATGGTGGATTGTATCATTCGACAGTCGTTCGAAACGAAGTATACCGTCCGTGCAACGCATTTTTACTCTTGTCGTCTATAGGATTTGACAGCTCTGTAGCTGGATTGTACGGAACCATTTGTTTTGGCGGAACGTTGCACGTGTTGGACAAAGACACGATAAAAGATATACACCAAGTCGCTACATATATCGAAAAAAATAACATCGATCGCTTTTTGGGAATTCCTTCCTATGTGCAATTGGTTGCTGAAACTTTCTCTACATTTCCTTTGGCAGTGCAAGACATTATTGTGGCAGGTGAAAAATCTGAAACGCAATTTATTGACAGTTTGCTGGAAAAAGACACAGAACACAAAGTCACCGTTTTCAACGAATACGGTCCGACAGAAGGAACTGTTTGGAGTACGTACCAACAATATAAAAAAGGCGATATAATTTTCGATACAATCGGCCGCCCCATCCCAAATGTAAGTTGTTATATTTTGAATGATGCATTGGCATTGCAACCTGTGGGCGTTATTGGAGAATTGTGTATTTCAGGTTCAGGATTGGCGCGTGGATATGTAGGTCGAACTGACTTAACTGCGTCAAAATTTATTGAAAATCCTTTTGTAGAAGGCGAACGTTTGTACCTTACGGGCGATTTGGCACGTTGGCGTGAAGATGGTAGTATTGAATTTATCGGTAGAAAAGATTCACAGGTAAAACTCAACGGCTATCGCATTGAATTAGGCGAGATTGAACATCAAGTGCTGTCATTTGAAGGTGTTGAAAAAGGTGTGGTACTACTAAATA
>JBCCLS010000006.1:0-18210 GCA_039026835.1 Bacteroidota bacterium
GATCCGGAACGTGTCGAGCTACAGGGCTTTACCGGCCATCACGACAGCAAAATTGAGCACCTGCTTCGCGATTTGCTGAAGGAGATGCAGCGCCCCGGCCATGGCGATGCACTGCGGGCTGATACGCAGGCGATCGCTCTGGCGGAGCGCCTGATTGATTATTCGGGCAGCGTTCGCGCCCCTGAGCCGTCGGTTGCGACGCTCAGCCCCGTGCAGCTCAAGAACGCGATCGACTTCATGGAAGCGTGCCTGACGCGCGACTTTGGGATCGATGAAATCGCCCAGTTCGTTGGCATGCCAGCCCGCTTGTTCGCAGCAGCCTTTGAGGATGCGACGGGCGAGACGCTGACAACATTCCGGACCGAGCGGCGGCTCGACTACGTGAAGGAATGGGTGAACGGCAAGAGCGCTGATGCGCCTGCGAGTGAGCTGGCCCGGCGCGCCGGTTTCCGCTCAGCCGAGGCGATGAACGCGGCGTTCTGCGCGCACATCGGCATCACGTTCGAAAACTACCGAACCGGGAGGCTCGGATGAGTGTCGATACGAAAACCCACTTTGAAAGTGGCGCGTCACCGAACGCACCGTTTGTCACTTCGATGGCGGTGGCCGGCCCGGGTGTCACACTGATGACGCTCAGGAACAATCCCGCTGGTGCTTATCCCGAGCCAGGCCACGCAGACCTGCTCCTTCAGTGCGTGACGCGCGGTAGCGGACATGCCTGTGTGGATCTGGGCCACGGCCCTCGAACCGGCCAATGGCGAAAAGGCGCGCTGGTATTGGGTCCAGCGAAGACGCCGAGCGATTACCAGATAGACTTCCAATTCGACCTCAGTGTCGTCGGTCTCCCGGTCAGTCTGCTTGAAGACTTTGAGCAAGACTGTCGGGCGCGCATCAACATCGATGCCCTCAGTTCCGACGTCATGTATGACCCTGATATCGAGCGCCTGATGACGCGGATGCACGTCGAGGCGGCCATCAATGGCCCTCAGCGCGATTTGACCGTCGACTACCTGTCGCGTGCCCTCGTTGCGTTGCTTGCTGGCAAAACGCTCAAACGCCCCGTCCCAATCACGACACCGCACCTTGCAGACCGGCATTTCGAGCTTGTCCATTCCGCAACAAATTTCTGGTGCCAAACTTGTGTAGTAGCTTCCAGGATTGTTATGATTGAAATATTGATTCGGGTTGAAGCAATTTGGATGTGTTGCCAAATAATTTTTCACATATTCCAATCGGTTTAGCAAATACGCACCTTGAGAATCTTTTTGATCAATAAGGACTACATCTGCTTTTAATAGTTTTAGCATTTTCTTCTTCTCTTCGGGTGTATTTTTGTCAATCACCGCAATGAATTTTATGGACAATAAGTTGCAACACATGGCAAGTGCAATCCCAAAATTTCCAGAAGTTGATTCGATCACCTCACTGTTGTGTTTGAGATGACCTGATTTTATGGCTTCTTTTAGAATGGCCAATGCAGGACGTACCTTGATGCTTTGCCCCAACTGATACGCTTCCAATTTCACATAGAGATTCTCCATTGAATTGAGTTTGATCAGTGGTGTATTCCCGATTCTTTTCTCCAAAAACTCTAACTTTTCTAACATCTTTATGAATACTGTTTTTATGTTGATTGTATAAAATCTGAAATTTCTTTTATGGTGATATAGTTGAACATTTCTGCAAATGTCATTTCTACATGTAGCTGTCTTTTTAATTCTTTCTTGATGCGAATCATATTGATTGAATTCCCGCCAAGGCTAAAAAAGTTATCTGTAATTCCAATGTCTTCCAAATGGAGAACTTCGCCCCAGATTTGAGCAATGGCAGCTTCAAATTCATTTCTCGGTGCTTCGTATACCTCACTTTTTACATCAACAGAACGTTTGGCAAGTTCTACTCGGTCAATTTTACCATTGGCGTTGAGCGGCATTTTTTCAATAGCAGAAAAGAGTGCCGGAATCATGTAGCTTGGTAAGTATTCTTTGAGATATGCCTTAAAGTCAATTTCGGATTCTGATGCTGCTACAACTATATAGGCTACAAGCTGCTTATCACTGTTTGCAGTATTTTCAATGACTACGACAACCGCTTCTTCCACAAGTGTGTGACTCATCAATATGCGTTCAATTTCTTTGAGTTCAATTCGATACCCTCGAAGTTTGAGCTGACTATCGCTTCTACCCACAAATTCCAACTCATTGTGCTGTGTCCATCTTCCTAAATCACCTGTTCTATAGATTTTTGTGCCTTCTTTAAATGGATTGTCAATAAACTTTTGATTTGTTTTTTCAATGTCATTGATATAGCCTTTCGCAACGCCTTCGCCCGCAATACATATTTCGCCCACAACACCGTGCGGCACTAGTTTCAAGTTTTCAGAAAGAATGTAAATTTCTTCGTTGATGAGCGGTTTTCCAAGAACGACATCGCTTCCTTTTTCCTGAATATTACAGGTACTCCAAATGGTAGTTTCCGTAGGTCCATATACGTGAATGACTTCCTGATGGTTGTGTGCTTTTAGTTTATCAAATAATGATTGTGGCAGTTGTTCGCCACCCAACATGAGGATTTTGATACAACTTGGCAACTCAGGTGATATTTCTAGCAATTGACGTAAACGCGAAGGTGTACATTGTACAAAGTCCAATTGGTGTGCTTCAATGCGTTGTAATAGCAAATGTGGATCGGCTACTTCTTCATCGGTAAACATACTGACAGACTTTCCAAGTGCCAGTCCACCCAAAAATTCAAGGATAGAAATGTCGAACGCATAGTTTGTCGTAGCACCTACTTTGGTGATTGTATCAAACTTAAAATTCGTTTCAAAGTTTCGTAAAAAACTCGCCAAATTTGCATGTGTAAGCATCACTCCTTTTGGAGTTCCTGTAGTTCCTGACGTATAAATCGTATATGCCAATTGATCTGAGGAAATCTCTAGAGTTGGAGTTTTTTCACTATAATTTGCCTTGTTTTGAATGAAATTTTGCAGTTCCGTTTCTTGTATGCATGCAATGCAACCACTGTTTTCAATGATATATTCACTTCGCTTTGCTGGCAAATCTAATCCCATAGGAATGTATGCCGCTCCCGATTTCATAATTCCCAAAATGGCAATGACCATCCAGTTATTTCGCGGTAATTGTATAGCAATTGTAGTGTCTTTTTCAATGGCATACGTACTCAAGAGATAGTGTGCAAATTGATTGGAAAGCGCATCGATCTGTTGGTATGTGAGCGATGCATCTGAAAGTAATCCTATATGATTGGGTTGCGTAACTACTTGTTTTTGAAATGCATCTAAAACCGTTGAAAGTTGTGCTGCATCTGCAACTTGACTTTGTGTATTTAGTGCTTTTAACGCTGTGCGTTCTTCCGGAATCAAGAAATCAATATCTTTTATTTTTTGATACGGATTGTCAATTACGGAAACCATGATTTCATGGTAATGACGAATTATATTTTCTATCAAACTATATTCATACACATCTGGATTGAAGATGAAATCAAAAAAGAGGAATCCGTCAAATTCTCTGAATACAATTTCCATGTCCCACTTAGACATGCATTCGCCTCTGTCTTCTATGATCAATTCATTGAAATCCTGATTGTAATGTTCGTGACGTGTTTTGTGTTCGCCTCCTGCGTTTAGCAGTGAAATCATAACATCATAGACAGGATTTCTACTGGTGTCGCGCACCATATCCAAAGATTCAATGAGTCGATCAAAAGGATACATTTGGTTTTCAAAACTTGTCAACAGTATGTCGGTACTGCGCTTGTAAAATTCTAAGAATGTTTCTTCAACGTCAATTTTGTTTCGCATGGCAATCATACTCGCATAGAAACCAAGCTGATCTTCCAAATCTTTGTGCAAACGTCCTGCCAACGGCGATGCAATGATGATGTCTTTGTCGTTAGTGTATTTATGAAAAACCAAATACCAAATGGAGAAGATCCCTGTGAAGAGACTTCCTTTGTGATCTAATCCGAATGTGCGTAATTTTTGCGTAGTTTCAGCAGGTACAAATGCTTTGATGGTTCTTCCGCTACTGCTTCGTACAGATGGTCTGATTTTGTGTGTTGGTAAGTCTAACACCGGAAGTTTTCCCGACAAATGCTCCAACCAATAGTCTTCTTGCTTTTTCCAAACACCTTTGTCAATTTGATCGTGCTGCCAAGAAGTATAGTCTTTGTACTGAATTTTTAATGGTGCCAACGTTTGTGGTTGTCCCAACGCCAAATTCTCATAAAAAATGGCAAGTTCTTTCATAAAAATTACTTCCGACCACGCATCTCCAATAATGTGATGCATGTTGAGACATACTTTGAAAGTACAGTCTTCCAACTGAAATATACGACCTCTAAACAGCATTCCGTATTCAATATCAAACGGCACATAGGAATCGTTTTGCACAAATTCTTCCATGTATGCAACTGCATCAGGATGATTGCGAATGTCTTCAAAATCAAATGGAATTTCGATGTCTTCCATAGGTTTGATCCATTGGTGAATTTCACCTGCGTGATTTTCCCTGAAGTTGGTGCGCAATACTTCGTGTCGCTCTATAAGACAACCAATTGTTTGGAGTAAGATTTCAAAATCGTACGCGCCATCCAAATGAATTTGCATTGGCATGTTGTATGCGCGCAATCCTTCTTCAAACTGACACAACACCCACAAACGACGTTGCGCATCTGAGATTGGATAACTTTCTTGTTCTGCAATTTTTGGAATTGCGCTTTTGTCTTTTCCTACTGTATATTTTTGAAGAAACGTAATCAGTTCTTGTTTGTTGTCGCGAATACTTTGCACGACAGCTGCGTCGATTTCATCTGTTTGAAACGACACGAGCAATTCATCGCCATCGACCGCAACACTTATATGTTGTTCCTTAAGTTCTTTTAAAAAATCTATCATGATTATATTCTTAGCGTGTTTCCAGATGAAACTTGTACTAATTCCTGTGCTTCTTTAAATATTTGAATTTCTTGTACTATGCTTATTACGGTTGGGGATTTGTAGAATGCTTTTAGCTTTATTTCCAATCCTGTAATTTGTTCTATACGTTTTAAAATGGTCATTGCTTTGAGCGAATCGCCACCCAACTCAAAGAAGTTATCGTGAATTCCGATTTGATCGTATCCGAAGAATGACATCCACAATTCAGCTATTTGAATTTCCAATTCAGATGTAGGCGCCACATATTCGATATCAATGTTTGGACGTGCAGAATACTGCTGATGTTCCGCTTCTTGATTGATTCGTGCTTCTACTGCAAACAAAGTTTGTTCCTTAGCTTCCACCTTGAATTTTTCGATTGGAGTTGTCGTAACGATTACCTCAGCTACATTTGACTGCAATGCCAATTGTATGCAAGCCAAGCCTTCTTCGTTAGAAATTCCTTTTTCCAATACTTCTTTGGAAGCGTGTACGCCGATGCGTTCATCAGATTTTAACGCCATTCCACTTTCTTTCCACGTATCCCACAAGACACTCATAATTTTGGTGGTAGATACTTCGTTTTTTGCCATGAAGTTTTGATAGGTATTTGCAGCAGCATAGCCTATTTGTCCAAATGGATGTTTGAGCGCAGCCAACGAAGAAAAGAGCATTAAAAATGCTGGATTGTATGTTTTGCAAACTTCGTTCAGTACTGTTGAACCTGCTACTTTTGGTGAAAATACAGTTTCACAATCGTTTCGAGAACGATCTCTGATCAGTCCTGCATAATCGCCAATTCCTGCAGTATGAAAAACGCCGTGTAGTGTTGTTTCATTTAAATCGCTCATAGCTTTTGCAATTCCTGCTTGCAAACGTTTTTCATCTTCAATACTCGATTGTACATACGTTACACGCTCACTTACAATGTCTTGCAATGCTTGTGGTATTTCGCTTCGTCCTACTAAAATTAGTTTCGCGTTATATTCAGCTATTAAGAAGTTAGACAATACTTGTCCAATTCCTCCACTAGCACCTGTAATGAGATAACAGCCATTTTCGTTGAAAACTGGTTGTTGGGGATTGTTGATTTGAATTTTTTCATGATACACCGCCCACGCTTTTTCTCCACGAATTGCAATCACATCTTCTTCGCTTGTGTGATTGAAATGCTGTTGTAAAAGATTTGTAAACAGTTGTGATGTATGACTTTCGCTTGTAAATTCTATCAAACGACAAGAAACATGTCGGTATTCTTTAGGAATGATTTTAACAGCTGACAAGAGTGTACAGAAATTGTAATTTACATTTTCGTTGCCATACACTTTGAAAAGATCGTTACTTAGAACGTCTATGGTGAGCGACTCGAATTGTACAGCTTCGATAAGGAAACGCGTGATGTATTGCAGTGAAAAATATCCCAAATCTTGGCAATATTCAAAGGCAACATTGGGACTGTCTTGTACACTCCACGCATGAATAATGTGTCCACGTCCACTCGTAGATTGTGCTAAAAATTTTCCTAAGCGCACATAATCGTCTGTACTTTTTGGATTGATGGTAAATGTATTGGCATCAACTTGTTGAAAAGTTTCTCCATGCTGCACTGTATACAATTGTCCTTGAAATCCTGAAAAAGATGCTTTGATGCTTTCAGAAACAGAATGCGCATTGACAAAGCATACTACCCAATCGGCAGCTTTGGTATCAGCCGTTTGCAGACCGATTTCTTTCCAGTTTTCTCTGTACAACCAATCTTTTGGAGAAGATGCTGAAGTTCCTGAAAAGTTAGCTTCCAAACCGTGAAGTGAATCCATTACACTCACACGCGCCTCAAATTTATATTTGTCAAAACAATACGTTGGACACGGTACTTTGGTATACACTTCGTTATTGTAAAAAGCATTCCAATCAATTGAAATACCATGTTGCCAAAGTTGTCCAAGCAGATATAACATTTGTCCATAATCGTTGGTAACTTCTTTAGTATTACGAACCGATTGCAAAAACACAATAGAGTTTTCTTCGGTACTATTTTGTTGTGTCAGATTGGATATGGAAGCGCCTGGACTAATTTCAATCACACAATTAGGTTTTGAACGAATGATTTCCTGACAGCCTGCCATAAAGTTGACAGATTTTCGAATATGATTTGCCCAATACGCCGCAGAAGTTGCATCTGCATCACTAATAATAGTCCCTGTAGTACTAGATATGAATGGAATTGCAGGTTTATGAAGCGGAATCTGCGCAATGAAAGCTTCAAATTCTTCTAAAATTGGCTCCATCATTTTGGAATGTGATGCCATTGAAATTTTTAATCGTGTGTAATCAATGTCGTTTTCTTCTAAAGTTGCTATGGTTGTTGCAATTCCTTTTTTAGCTCCTGAAATTACACAAGAAGTAGCAGTATTGATGACCGCAATCTGCACGTCTGCTGCCAGTAAAGCTTCTATGTCTGTACTTGATGCATTGACTGCAACCATTTCTCCGTCTTCTAGCGAATTCATGAGTTCCGCTCGCTTTTCCATGATGCGTAATCCGTCTTCAAAACTAAATACACCACTCAAACATGCCGCCGCATATTCTCCCTGACTCAATCCATTTAGAATTGTTGGCTGAATGCCAAAACTCATTAACAATTTAGCAATGCAATATTCAAACAAAAAGAGTAAAGGCTGCGTGTAAATGGTATTGTGAATCAATTCTGGGTTTTGTGCTTCTGCTGTATATCCGATCACACTTTTAAAATCTACCGAAGCATTTTTATTTAATAGTGCAAACCCTTTGTCCATCATTTCTTTGAAACGCGGTTCAGACTCATACAAGTCTTTTCCCATTTGATAATACTGCGTTCCTTGTCCCGAAAAGGCGAATGCGATTTGACTTTCTTTTACAGTAGACGCTCTGTTGCTATTTCCATATCGGAATGCATATTTACCATCTTTTGTTGCTTCTACTACGACAAATTTTCGATAGTCGAACGTTTTGCGTCCTGTATTTAACGTATAGGAGATTGCAGATAATTGTCCCGGCGCATTGTCGTGTATGAATTGTTGCAATTCTTTTTCAAATGCAAAGACAGAAGATTCACTCGCAGCCGAATAGGTTAGTAATGTTGCTGTAGCATCTGTTGAAGGCACTGTAACATTTTCTGGCGACTCCATCACTACATGTGCGTTGGTTCCGCCAATTCCAAAACTACTAACACCTGCTAACAACGGTTGATGTGTATTGGTGTGTTGCCACGGTTTTGTTTCTGTATTGACAAAGAAAGGTCCCGCTTTAAAGTTAACTTCTGGATTGGGCGTGTTGAAATGTAATGAAGGAACAAGCGTTTTGTGCTTCAACATCAAGCTTGTTTTGATCAATCCAGCAACACCAGCAGCTGCATCCAAGTGTCCCATGTTGCTTTTTACACTTCCAAGGGCACAAGCATGATCTGTAGTATATCCAAATGCTTTGTTGAGTGATTCAATTTCTATGACATCTCCAATTTTTGTCCCTGTTCCGTGTGCTTCTATGTACGATATGTCTTTTGGGGTAACACCTGCAATTTTTTGTGCTAAGGTGATACAATCCGATTGTCCGCCCACACTTGGTGCCGTATATCCTACTTTTCTTCGTCCGTCATTGTTTGCCGCTGATGCGCGAATAACTGCGTATATGTGATCGCCATCGCGTACAGCTTCTTCGTATCTTTTTAAAACGACTACACCAACACCTTCTCCACTGATAGTTCCTGAAGAATCAGCGTCAAACGCTTTGCAATGTCCGTCTTTAGACAAAATCATTCCTTCTGAGAATTCGTATCCTGTTTGTACATGCGTGTTGATACTTACGCCGCCAGCCAACGCCATAGCACATTCGCCCATAAGTAAGTTTCTACAAGCAATGTGAATGGAAGACAACGAACTTGAACAAGCTGTATCTATGTAATAAGAAGGTCCTTTTAGATTGAAACTGTAGGAGATCAACGTGCTTAAAAAGTTTTTGTTGGATAGTTGTTTGACTTTGAAGAAGTCTACATTTTCTCCCGCATTCATTAACGAATACGCGCGCCAGTTAATATTATCAGAAGCTGATAAAAAGACGCCGACTTGTTTTTTGTACGTAGTAATATCATACCCAGCATTTTCAAAAGCTGCCCACGCTTGTTCGTGCATGACACGAATTTGAGGATCCATAACTTTGGCTTCTTCTCTGGTATATCCGAAAAAAGCATAGTCAAAGCTCTCTACATCTTTCATCCGTGAATGTACATTGATGAATGGAAAGCTTTCGGCAGGATCTTCTAAAAATTCAATAAGTTCCTCGCCATTTTGAAGACTTTTCCAATAGTCGGCAAGACTTTCAGTAGCTGAAAATTTGCACGACATTCCAATGACGGCTATATCTTTTTTTCTATTTTTTTGATTCATAAACGTTTAGGTGTTCATTAAGTTAATCATGTCATCCAGCATGTCGGATACATCATCCGTATTTAGTTCCGTTTCTTCTAATGAAGTTTTTGTAGTGTCCGCCAGATTTTCAGCAAGTGCTCGTATGTTTGGAAATGTAAAGAGCATTACCGTTTCTAATTGCGTTTCAAATTGTGTGTTGATAGTCTGTACTATTTTAATGATCTTGATGGAATTTGCTCCCAAATCAAAGAAGTTGTCAAGCACGCCTATGCTATCGATTTCGAGATTTAATTCGTTGGCTATGATGATAGTTAAGCGTTCTTCTATTTCGTTTTCAGCAGCAACATATACGCGATCAGATGCAGACACGCCGTCGTTGAATGTTGCCAATGCTTTTTTATCAATCTTCCCAGTTGGTGTCGTTGGCATTTCTGCTAATGGTATCAACTGTTTCGGAATCATGTAAACAGGCAATGATTTGTACAATTCAGACAAGAGAGACGACGGAGTTACTTCTGCGGAAGCTACATAATACGCGTATAATTCTTTTTCATCAGAATGCGTGCCTTTTACAACTACAGCAACATTGCTGATTTCCGGAATTTGCAATATTGCATTTTCAACTTCTCCAATTTCTATTCTGTAACCACGAATTTTAACCTGATCGTCTTTTCTTCCCATAAAATGGAAAGTATAGGTTTCATCTACATACCCAATATCGCCAGTTTTGTAGAGCCTTTTTCCAGCCTCAAAAGGATGCGCTACAAATTTTTCATTTGTTTTTGCATCGTCGTTTAGATAGCCTTTTGCCAAGCCTTCACCCGAAATACAAATTTCACCCAAACCAAACGGCGGCATGATGTTCATATCTTCATTTAGAATGAATAGTTGTTTGTTTTTTGAAGGTTTTCCTATTGGAATATGTGTGTATGTTTTTTCGGCAGTTACTTTGTAGTAACTTGAAACTACCGCGCATTCTGTAGGACCATAAGCATTGTAATAATTTCTCGATTTGGCATAGAATTGTGCGTCTTCTGGAATTGCCATTTCTCCTGCTGTAATAATTGTTCTTACCGTTGGCAATTCGTGTTTAGACAGTGCATTTAAATACGCTGGCACCAACAATAAAATAGATACATTATGATGATTGATCTGTTCTACAAAATTGGCAGGATTTGCAATACTTTCTTTATCAAAAATCACCAAACTTGCACCACTGACAAGCGATGTAAAAATGTCTAGTATAGAACCATCGAACGCAGTAGAGAAGAATAACGAGTAGTTATCATCTTTGGTAATCTGAAATTCGCTTACGTAATCCAATGCTGAATTGAGAATCGCTTTGTGCTGTACTTGTACACCTTTAGGTTTCCCAGTAGATCCTGAAGTATACAAAACATATGCTACAGCTTCCAAATCTGTTTGTATGTCAATAGCAGTTTCTGAATACTTCGTGCTTTCAAAATCAGTTTCTAAGTTGCAAACAGCACGCGCTGTCGTGTTGAGTTTGTCTTGGTTTTCAGTGTCAGTAATTATAAGTGTTGCATCAACTTCATCAATAATAGTTGCCAAGCGCTGTTCTGGATTTGTAGTATCCAACGGCACATATATCGCTTTTAATTTTAAAATCGCAAGTAGGGTTACAATACTCCAATGACTTTTTTCCAACAATACGGTGACAACATCTGCTTCTTTGATATGATATGTTGATTGCAAACAATGTGACAACTGATTGGATAAAACATCTAATTCTTGGTAGCTGATTTGCGTATTGTTGTGTACTACAGCTATAGCTTCCGGATGTTTTATTACATTTTCATGAAACAAGTCAATCGCAGTGTTCGTTGTTGGTAATTGCTGCGGAGTTCCACTATTTTCCAAACATTGTTGTTTCCATGTACTAGAAACAGTAGCTAAAGTTGATACTGATGTCGTTGGCGCAGCTACTACTGTATCTAAGAGTTCAGCGTATCCTTGCAACATTTCTTGCATAGCAAAATCGCTATAAATATCTGTATTGTACGCCAAATACAACGCAACGCCTCCGCCCTGCTCTTCGAAATTGATTTCAATATCAAATTTGGTCATTTTGAAACCAAGGTCTTCAATGCCCTTATTATACTGTGTTATAATTTCTTCCGTATTGGACTGTCCCGTGTTTTGCAGTGTGATTAAGACATCGAACAATGGATTTCTGTTAGGGCTTTTGCTGATGTTCAACAATTCTACCAACGCATCAAACGGATACATTTGGTGTGCATAACCATCTAATACATGTTTGGTATTTCGCTTGAAAAATTCTAAAAATGTTTCCTGTGTATTTATAGTTGATTTTAATGCAAGTGTGTTGACATAAAAACCTATTTGATTTTCTAAATCAGGATGTGCGCGTCCTGCAATAGGCGAACCTACAATAACTTCTTCCTGACCTGAATATTTGTGAAATATCAATTGCCAAACCGATAGTAAACTGATAAACAAACTGCTTTTGTGTTCACTGTAAAAGTTTGATAGATTGTCAACAGTAGTTGCTGGTAAAAACATGCGTAAACACTTGCCATTGGTAGTTTTCACTAAAGGTCTTGTGTGTTGCGAAGGCAATTCTAACTGTGGAATCTCTCCTTGTAAAGATTGCAACCAAAAATCTCTGTCCTTGTCCCACACACCAGCATTTAACTGATGTAATTGCCAGTATGCATAATCTTTATAGTTGATATGTAACGGTGTAAGCGCAACTTCTTTTTCTTGTGAAATAGCTTCGTAAAACGCTAAAACATCGTTGACCAAAATTGCATCGGACCAACCATCACCAATGATGTGATGCATGTTAAAGTACAACGAAAATTTGGTATTGGTATGCTTAAAGATGGTAGCTCGGAACAAAGGTCCGTTCGCTAAATTAAATGGTTGATAACTGTCTTTTCTGAAAAATTCTTGAGCATACGCATCAGCATCCTCTGAAGCACTTAGGTCTTCAATAGCAATGTGTAATGGAAATGTATTTGTGGGAAGAATCCATTGTTTGATGTTGCCTTCTGCATCTTCCCGAAATACAGTTCGTAAAATTTCATGACGCTCCACCGCTTTTGCAATTGCTGCTTGTAAGGTGACTGCGTCGTAGTTTCCATCCAAGTATATATGTGCGGGCATGTTGTACGCCTGCGACATGTTTTGAAACTGACTGATCACCCACAATCTTCGTTGTCCGTCAGAAAGTGGATAACTTTCCATCTGCGGTGCTAATGGTATTGCTGTATATGTCGTTTTGGTTTCTTTGGCTAATAATCCCGCGTGTGAAATTGCTGTGGTATTGCCAAAAATATCTTGTAATTGTAGCTTTACGTTAAACGTTTTGTGATATTCACTGATCAAACGCATTGCTTTGATACTGTGTCCGCCCAATTGGAAAAAGTCGCTATGCATGCTGATATTGTCCAAATTGAGCACGCGCTGCCAAATTGCTTGTATTTTTTCCTCTGTTTCGTTCTGTGGTGCGATGTAGTTGACAATATCTTCGTTGACCCAAGACAGTTGTTTTTTGTCTATTTTACCATTCGCGGAAAGCGGAAATACCTCTAATTGCATCCACTTTCGTGGGATCATATAATCTGGCAAATAATTGTTGAGTGCTAATTCTATTTCTTGAAAATTGACCTCGTGATTGTCTGTCACAAAACCAATCAACTCGCCTTCTTCTTCAATAATAATGGCTTTTTCTACAAATAAATTGACTTTACTTTCGATTTCTCCTAGTTCAATTCGGTGTCCTCTTACTTTTACTTGGAAGTCTTTTCGACCTAAAAAGAAAAGATGTCCGTCCCAAGACCATTTTCCTAAATCGCCAGTTCGATACATTTTTTGAGTGGCATCTAACGGATCGTTTCCGAACTTAGCTGCAGTCAGTTCAGGATTGTTCAAATATCCATTTCCAACACCAATTCCACTAACACAAATTTCACCCACAACGCCCATTGGACATTGCTTATTAAAATCGTCTAAGATGTGTACTTTCATGTTTCGAATCGGTTTGCCAATCGGAACGTTGTAACTGTTGGGCGCTTTGTCCATGATGTGAAGAGTAACATCGTCGGAAGCTTCTGCCGGACCGTACGCGTTTACAACTTTGATGTGTGGATATTTGTCAAACCAGCGCACTAAAATCTCCTGACTCACCGCTTCACCGGTTACTAATAAAAATTCAAGTCCGTTGAAATCTCCAGGAGTTTCTTCATCCAATAGAATAGATAAATAACTTGGAACTACCTGTAAAATAGACGCTTTATCCTCGCGTACATGTTGAATAAATTGCTTAGGTTCGTTGATAAGTTCTCTGCTGTAAATGAGCGTGGTTCCACCAACAATAAGTGCGTTTAATAGTTGCCACACTGAAATATCAAAGGTTACAGCAGCATTTTGAACAATTTTAGAATCAGCGTTTAAATGCAATTCTTCAATCATAGAATCCAAGTGATTGAGCAAGCCTTTGTGATGCAGTAATACACCTTTAGGCGTTCCTGTAGAACCCGAAGTATAAATAATGTAAGCTGTATCGTCTGATGAAATAGCGTTTACAGGCAATGCTTCAGGTTGCGTATCTATTTTGCGTGCATCATATTGAAATTTTTGTTTAGTAGTATTCGAATCTGTGTCTGTGCCTGCAACCAAAATTGCATCAAAACGGTAATCTGTCAACTCGTTTGCTACCGTAAAATCTTTGTTTTCAAAAACTACAGAGGTAAATGAATTTTCTTCTGCTACTAAATCTGTAAAGAATGCGCGCGACAAAAATAATTCTGAAGAGAAATCCGTTTTGGTGACAAAGTCATTTTGTAAATTGTTTCGTTTAAATGTGAGCAGACTCTGTAGTAAATCATCTTTTACATCCGCATCCATGACATCACCAATAGCGATGATTCCTGACGGATTGAGAATTTCGGAAATCTTAGCCAGTACACTTCGCAGATAGTTGGGACTTTCAAAATCTTGCACAATACTGTTAAGTATAACAATATCAAATGTTCCTTGATTGAGCGTATCAATTTCCAGAGCACTCAAACAATCAAGTACAATGTTTTCGTAGGATGCCAAATTCGTTCTCAGTTTTCGTATGGTACTTTCTGAGATGTCTACAGCAACATATTCCTGCACGTGTGGCGCTACTTTTTTCAGGGTAATTCCCGAAGCACAACCAATTTCCAAGACACGTTTTTCTTTGGTTATAAAAGGTTGGATAGAATTCAGGAAACTTTCAGCATATTCGTCCATTTCCAACACTGAAAATGGTTCGCCAGTGTAACTATTAGTCCAACCACCACCTTCAACATCGTCTTTGGATGTTTCTCCGACATAGTTCCACAATTCTTTGTATTCGTGATCTTTATTCTCAAATTCGGCATACACATCGTGACTGTCTAAACAGATAAAATTGTGTAATACTTCACATTCTATTTGCAATTTGGACACCAAACCTACATGTTTTCTTTGTGTAGTTACCATGTGTAGTTGTGCGTCGTTGATGATTGGTTTGATGCGTTCTTCAGGATAGGAAGCATCAATAGCTACATAACTATAGCCAGCTTTGAACGCAGCAATGATGGAGAGAATGAGTTCATAACTTCTATCCGTAATGATTCCTAAAATATTGTCTATTGTCTCAGAAGCATTTGCTATTAAAAAGTGTGCCAATTGATTGGAACGCAATTCCAATTCTTGATAGGTAATAGCAATGTCATTGTGTTGAATGGCAATTGCCTCAGGTGATTTTTGTACTTGTTGTACAAATCGATCTACAAAGGTTTCATTAGGTGTATTGGAAATTTCTGTTTGATTGAATTGCAATAACGTATTGATTTCCTTCGCTGTAATGTACGTTGCTTTGCTAATGGGCGCGTCAGACGTTTTGAGAATGTCTTCCAATAAATTTGCATAATGACGTATTAGATTTTCAACATCAGGCACACTATAAATATCTGTGTTGTACAACACCGTCATCCAGATATACCCTTCTTTTTCTTCAAAGTCTATTTCAAGATCAAATCGGCTAATGCAATCACCCAAATCGTGTACAGTATCATTTTTATACACTGCTGGCAACACGGTTTCCTTACTGTTGTTTTGAAGCGTAATCATGATGTCGAATATGGCACTTCGACTCACATCTCTTTTTAGTGATAATTCTTCTACCAAATGATCAAAAGGATATTCTTGAAATTGGTATGCTTTCAGAGTTGTTTGCTTTATTTTCTCGTATACTTCGTCAAAACTATCATTGCCTGAAATTTGATTGCGCAGCACAATGGAATTCACATAAAACCCAATTTGATTTTCCAAATCTTCATGATCTCTTCCCGAAACCGGACTTCCCACAACAATGTCTTTTTGTCCTGTGTATTTGTAAATCAACACTTTCATAGACGCCAGTAACGCCATGAATAAACTTCCACCTTTGGCTAGATGGTATTTTTTGAGTTTGCCTATGATTTCTGGTCGTATGGCAAAACCTAGTTTTTTACCATTGTGAGTTTTTACTACCGGACGCGCATAGCTTGACGGAAGATTGAGCAATGGCAAATCGCCAGAAAGATATTCGGTAAAGTATTTTTTTGCTTGTTGGTATTTTTGACCAGATAGTTTTTCTTGTTGCCAAGCCGAATAGTCTTTGTATTGTAATTTTAGTTCGGGTAATGCTACGTTTTCACCTGTACTGTAAGCTGCATAAAACGCCAATACGTCAGACATTAATACATTGTTAGACCAACCATCACCAATGATGTGATGCATGTTGGTGTAAAGAATGGTTTTGGAATCAGCTAATTTTAAGATGCTTACACGTACCAAAGGACCGTTTTCTAAATCAAAAGGTTTGAACGAGTCGTTGTGTACGTATTGTGTAGCTGTTGCTTCGCCATCTGCATCGTGCGTATAATCAAGTGTTTTGACAGAAAAGTTAAAATTTTCAAAGGGCAATACACGTTGTCGCAATTCGCCCGAAACATTCATTGTAAACAGCGTACGCAAGACTTCATGCCGCTGAATGGTACTGTTGATCGCTTTTTCCAGTATATCATAATCAATCGCTTCGGTAAGCAACAAATGTTCTGGCATGTTGTACGAAATGGAAGCTTCTTCCAACTGACATAAAATCCAAAGTCTGTACTGCGAAGAGGATACTTGATAGTCTTCCGCTACAGCGATGACAGGAATAACGGCATTTGCTTCTCCGTCGGAAACTTGTCGTTGCAGGCAGAAATCAATAAGATCGGCTTTATTGGCTCTGATAGTAGATTTGTCTTCCGCAGACAAATTGGCCACCTTCCCAAAAACCTTTAGATTTCCGTCAGCTTCATCGATGTGTATGCCTTTTTGCTTTAGGCTGATGATAAACGTATATAATTCGTTCATTCCGTTTGTAGTTTTTAAATGATGCGCTTTGGTGTTGCGTATCGTTTTAATGAGTGCGTACTACTTCCGTTAATATTCCAGTTAAAATGTCTATTCCTTGTATGAGATTGGACGGTTCAATGACCAATGGCGGCAATATTTTTAGTACTTGTCCATGGTTTCCACAAGTTTCAATGATCAACCCTTTTTCAAAAGCTGTTTTGGAAGCGTTGGATGCCAATTCGCCATTTTCCAGTGTGATTCCCCAAATGAGTCCACGTCCACTTATTTTTAATACTTTGGAAGAATTGTGTTGTAAAAACTCCAATTTGTCAACAATGATACTTTCCAACGCTTTTACTTGTGATTGTAATGCATCATCTTTCCAGTAATGTTCCAAAGCGCTTGTAGCTGCAGCTAAGGATAAGTTATTAGCTCTGAAAGTTCCGTTGTGTTCTCCTGCTGTCCAAATGTCCAATTCAGGTTTTAGTAGAATGATTGATAATGGCAATCCATATCCACTAATTGATTTAGATAATAGTACAATATCAGGATAGATGTTGGCTTTCTCAAAGCTGAAAAAATCGCCTGTTCTTCCGCAACCGACTTGTATGTCGTCAACGATGAGTACAATTCCGTGTTTTTTACAGATTGCTGAGAGTCGTTGCAACCATTCTACACTTGCCACATTAACACCACCTTCTGCCTGAATGGTTTCTAAGATGATTGCCGCAGGTGCATTGACACCACTGCCTTTGGTTTCCATCATTTTGGACAAGAATGCTAACGAATCAAAATCAGGTCCCATAAATCCTTCATGTGGAAAGAAAATAATTTCTTGATTGGGAATGTCGGAATGTCGGTGTTCTTGACTTCCTGAAACCGCCAACGATGTTGCGGTCATTCCATGAAAAGAATTGGTAAAAGCAATGACTTTGGAGCGTTTTGTAACTTTTCGCGCAAGCTTAATTGCCGCTTCTACCGCATTGGTGCCTGATGGACTAGGAAATTGAATTTTATAATCTAAGTTTCGCGGTTGTAGAATATATTTCTCAAAACGATCTAAAAAATTCAATTTGACCACACTGTCCATATCCAAACAATGTACAGGCGCGTTGTAGTCAAAAAACTGTGCCAAATCCTGTTTGATGAATGGATTGTTATGCCCGTAATTTAAGGCGCCAGCTCCACTAAAAAAATCAATATAGGTCTTTCCTTCGGTATTTGTTAAGGTGTCTTTACACGCTTTTTCAAATACAGTTGGGAACGATCTTGCATATCCGTTTACATTAGATTCTTTTGATATCATATTCTTTTCTTTTTTTTAAAAAATGAGTTCTCCATCTTTTTCACTAGATGCTACATTGAAGCCATGAAACTAGACGATTATGTAGCATCTAGTGAAGAAGATGGAGAACTCATTTTTTAAAAAAAAGAAAAGAATATGATATCAAAAGAATCTAATGTAAACGGATATGCAAGATC
>JBCCLS010000007.1:0-17878 GCA_039026835.1 Bacteroidota bacterium
AATCAATCTGAAAGTGATTTTTATTTTGATACTGAGAATGAACTTGATGATTTTTTATCTAAAGTAATAATTTCGGAATAACTCTCCCGTATAAAAAATACTTACCAAAAAAAGACAAAAGAATCGCTCCTTTTGCCTTTTCATCATTAACCAATTAAAATTACTATGAATAAAAAACCATGTCTTATTTTATAATGAGTTTAAGCGTTTTGTAGTTCTGTGTTTTGCCTTGAATGTTGCAGAAATACAATCCGGGACGCAGGTTATTGCGGTTTAGGGGGACTGAATTTTGACCAACTTCGGTTTTAACCTTCATTGTATAAACTACCTTACCTACTTGGTCATACATCAGCAACTGCACGTCCTCGGATTGCTTTGCTGTAAATTGTAATTGTGTGTGTGTTGTCATCGGATTTGGCACTGCCAATATGCTGTTTGTCGGTGTTTCTATTTCATATTCTGCTATATCAAGTGTGTTTTCCATGCCAAAACGTGCATTGGTTACTTTTATATCAAATGGAGTAAATGTTTGGTAATCGCCTTGTAAAGAGAATATGATGGTTTTTACGTCGCTTATATTTGCTGGATTTCCGTTGGCGTCTTCAAATTCATTAAATGGAATTCTGTATATCGTTTCTGTGTTATTTTGTGAAATGGTTACTCGGTAACGGTTGTTCCAATCAGTTAAACCTTCTTGCAGTAAAATCACTTCTACAGGTTGCGAATTGGTGATGCTGAATTGAAAGGTATCATACATGCTTACATCCAAAGTTTGATCGCCTGGTAATACATGTCTGAATAAGTTGATGGTTTCTTGTACTTGTCCAGAAACACTCGCCTGTCTTTCAATTTCGTAAGAATCATTTAAATCTTGAACCGTCGTATTGTCTACCTGAAAATTAGTGATGTTGACAGTATTGTCTTGATAATCAATTCCCCAAGGTCCATCCGCGAGATATAAGGCATCTAGTTGTGTAGAAGCTGTTGTACTTAAGGAAAGTCCAATATCAAACAATTGTCCTGTGGTAATGGTTACGGAATCATTCCAATCTCCTGTTAAGGCAACAGTTTGTGTCATATTAGTACGATCAGAAACTTCGGTAGCAGCTATACTCGCATCAAAAAATACAGAAGTTGCGTTTACTTTATTGATGATGTTTAAATGAATATTTCCATTCGCATAGTAGCCAGCGCTTACAAATACTGGCGGTACTACATCGTTTACTATTTGACTGTTCAATGGTTTTTCTAGCGTAAGCGTATCAATAATATGGTTTCCGATCGTAAATACCTGAGAGAAAGAACTTCCCCAAATTTGAAAATTGTAATAATCTCCAGCAGGATATTGCGCAATATTCCAGAAACTATACAGTTCATTTTCAGTCGCGCCTAATTTTACCGAAAAACTCAAAGTGTATTCGATTTCACCTCCAGGTCTTTCGATTTTGGCACTGATTAATTGATGACCTCTCACCATCACAGTGCGTACATCTTCTAAGGAAGAGTTGTTGAGTCGGTCACAAATGACTTTGGAATGATCGTATATTTCTCCTTGCGTTGCCGTGGCTAGTACTGCAGAAACACGCGAGTTATCTTGATACATGTCTAAGGCAAATATCTCAGAAGCGTTCGTAATACCAAGTAAGTCTGTGGGACTTGATATGTATGCGGTTTCTGTTCCAAACATTCCTGTTTGTGGCAAATATGTATCTAAGGTTGTACTGTTTTCAGTGTTTTTAGCTGCAAAAGTATGTTTATCATATACTGTTTGCAATCGCTTTTGATTGTGTACATTATTCGTTTGTGTTCTTCTTAAATTACGCTTCGCGATCAAGCTGACTAAATTTCCATTACTTTCCAATCCTCCGTCATTGGCAGAAGTTACATCGGTCGCACTTTCTACGTCTGCGTAGTTCGTTGTTTTTAAGGCAGCATACGGATTGGCAGTCACATAAAAGATCGCATCGTTAAAGTCGTTATCACACGATCCATAATCGCGACGAATATCTTCAAACCCAAGAATGATACGTTCATTAGTTGGATCTGTTAAGAGTACATTATGGTAACGTAACTCTGGTTGTGCTTCCGGATTGTAATCAGGATTGGAATAGAGTTTCCACAAGCCATTGCCAACCGTACTTGTGCTAGAACTCCATGCATTGGCAAGCAAAACCCAACCGATTCCTGTATTTGCAGGAAAGGTTCCAATTTTTACCTTATCGCCTACTTGCAATCCACCGCCACTTCCAAGTGCAGACGCATTTGGAAAGATAATTGTAATGTCTTCGGGTTGTGGAGCTGTTGGAGAAGGATTGTTTAAATCATACGTATAAAATCCTAATACGTTTCTGTAGCCTGCGCCTTCGCTGACAAAAGTTACCCAAACATCTGCAGGTTGTGTAATTGTCAAATCAGTATCATAACCCGACGAAATGTAATGTGGATTGTAATCTGGAACAGGATAGCTTTCAGGAAGTGAATTGCTAATCATTTCCAAAGTTGCTACTGACACAGTATCACCTGGCGACTCTAAGTATAAAGGTGTTCCATTAGATGTAAACGAACCTAAATATTGATAGTTTTGAGCTAAGGTGGCTGCAGTAACAAATGTGCTTATAAGAAGTAATAGTTTTTTCATCTTTTTACGTTTTTATGTTGTGAATTGTGTGTGATGGAATCTGTCAAAATCTGCTGTGAGATGCTTCATATTTCCTTTGCACATAACAAACTTAGGCACTGAAAACTGCGAAAATTCCAATTCGCGGCACGATCAAATTAACTGTAGACGAAATGCAATTTTCTTTGGACTAAATATTTCGTCGATACTTAGCAAAGTCAATATATACTTGTGATTCAAGCGTTTTTATGATTTGAACAAGAGTCCGTTTACACCATAAAAAAAGACAAAGAATTGCTCCTTTGCCTTTTTTATCAACCAAAAAATTAATTAATCATGAAAATTTATGAGACTCGATTTTGAGTGAACTCCGTTGAAGAACAGAGTTTGTATCATATGCATGTTACTGCACGATAAGTTTTACTGTTTTATAGGTTTGTGTACTACCCTCCATCTTACAGAAATACATTCCAGAGCTCCAGTTTTGACGGTGTAGTTGTACTGTGTTTTTTCCACTTTTAGATGTGAAATTGGTAGTGTAGACCATTTTACCAACTTGATCGTAAACAAACAACTGTACTGCTTCCGATTGTTTGGCAGTAAAGTGAATCGTGGTTTGCGAAGTCATCGGATTGGGAACAGCGGAAAGTGTCTGCGCTTCGTTTGCTACCTCAACCACACTGAGCGTGCTTTCTGTAGAGAAATACATATGCGAAAGATCCACAGTACGTGTAACGCGATCACCATTTTCAGAAGCTACCGTAAATACAATTGTTACTACATCGTCTAAAGCGACAGCTGTGTTGGATGTTGATGACAGACTTGAAATCGGAATGTTAAATTCCTGGCTTGTATCTGATAATGTAATGTGTGTTTTAGGTTGCATTTCCCAATCAGTGATACTTGCTTTTACAAAAGTGATTTCAAGCTGTCCTGCACCGCTAGCTGTTACATTGAATGTATTGTAATCTGTGATGTCTACAGGTTTGAATCTTGGGGTCAATGCTCTGTACGCAGCGAAATACGTACTTGTGGCAGCCTGAAGCGATATGTTTCGTTCTATAGGAAACACATCTTCAGCAAACTCAAATTCGTTTGGCGAAACAGTATAGTTCAGTATTGCTGTACTTTCTTGCGAATCATCAATTCCCCAAGGACCGTCCGACATAAATAAATCGTCTGGTGTGGCAACGCCATCGCCAATTCTGAAGCCAATATCAAATAAGTTTCCTGTTTGTACGTGCATGTTGGTAATGTAATTTCCGTTTAAGTCCAGCGTGGTATTCATATTGTTAAAGTCTGCTGTTTCTGTTGTTCTGTATCCTGCGTCAAAAGCAATACTTTGCGTTGTATTGGTATTGATGACTTCTAAATTCAATCCACCGTTTTCATATTTTCCTTTGCGAACAAATACTGTGGGCGGTGTTGACAAATCGTAACTTGAAATTGGTTTTTGAATATCCAATAAGCGCAATACTTCTTCTCCCAAAAGGTATAAATCGTCTAAAGAGTTTGACCAAATTTGAAAGTTGTAAAAAGTAACATCACTTTCGTATCGATCTAAATTCCAGTGACTTTCTATCGCAAAATTTACATCGCTATTGACCACTTTCGCCGAAAGGCTTAACACAAATTCTACCGTACCATCTGTATTTTTTATGAGTGATTTTATAAAAGAGTGTCCATTGATATTTATGGTAGATACTGAGATCAATTCGGCACCTAGCAAACGATCGCAAATGTATTTGGTGTGCTCGTATACGCCATTATCTGTTTTTAATGCCAGAATTGAAGCGACTGATGCATTATTTCGTAAATAATCTACAGAGTAAATGTCTGTTGCATTTGTGATTTGTACCAAATCTGTTGGTGTGGATTCTATCACAGCATCTTCATTGATCAACCCGATTGGTACAAAATTTTGTAGTTGTAAATTCGTTGTACTCGTTTTTCCGTAAGATGCTGTTTTTTGCACTTTTTTTGCCGTGCTTCTATCAAATTTATAGCTCGTTTTTGCTCTATTGTAATTACGTTTATTGATCGCATCTGACAAACGTCCGTTGCTTTCCAATCCACCATCATTTCCTCCAGAAGTCTCCGGATTGATCACTTCGCAATCGCCATATCCAGAACAAGAAGGATCTTGACAATCAATCAAACCGTCGCCATCATCGTCAATACCATTGTCACAAATTTCCTGTGGAACTGGTGCTGTTGGACAACGTGCTCCGTCATTACTTGCACTTGAAGGACCAAAGGCAAACAAATTAGAAACCATGCCATTGCTACCAGTTAAGTCTTGTACACTTTGAATTACGTAAATCGTTCCTGTTTGATTCGCAGACACATAAAAACGTCCTGAAGCATCAAAATATACAGCGCCATAGGTATAATTTAACCCTGATAAAATTGGCACTACACCTAACGATTGTACGGTATTTGTGTTGGGATCAATTCTGTATAATTTGTTAGAACCTTTTTCAACCGTGTACAACATATTGTCTACCGCGTTAAACGCCCAATCATGAATGTTTATGTTTTGTGATAATGTTTCGGTACTCACATGTTGTGTATAGGTTGCTGAGTTTGGGTCTAAATCTATTTTGTAATAGGTGGTTCCGCCACCTTTTAAATGATACATTCCATTAGCACTTACATCGCCTACATATCTGTTGGATGAAGGTAATTCAGGAATGTAAAAGGTCATAGTTTGAAAATCTTGTCCAATACGCACAATACTTCTTGTTGGTGTTGATAACGATCCCCAAATATATCCATCAGCAGGATTGTAAGCTGCTGCATTGATGTTGCCTGGTGTTACATTTTCAGCTACTAAAGATGAACTTCCCGATGCTAAATCAACAGCATATACGTCGTTGTATTGGAATAAATACGCGTTGTATACACAGTTAAACGGATCGTTTTGCGCAAAGGTTGTTATTGCAGCAAATAAGTAGATGGTGAGTAGTAATTTCTTCATGACGTTTTATATTTACAAGACAAATCTAGAAAGTCAAAAAAGGAAAAAAACCAATCGGCGGTACGATCAATGTAACTGTAGACGAAATGCAATTTTCTGTTGACCAACTCGGTGAGGCGCATTTGATCGAAAGGGAAGTTTTTTGTCGAAATACTATATTTGTGCAGCATGAAAGACAATTCTTCTACAAAAAAGAAAAAACAACCGTGGCCGACAAAAGCAGTCATGGAGCAGATTTATGAGCTGAATTTTTGGGGAACTGACACGAATGCAGATTTTTATTCTGGAGAAGGTTCGCACGATCCCGCGATTATCAATCCATATGTAGAAGCGGTGCGTTCTTTTTTGACTTCTTTTGAAGAACCTTTGGTCGTTTGCGATTTGGGTTGTGGCGATTTTAATGTGGGAAAAGAGTTGTTCTCGTACACAAAAAAGTACATTGCGGTAGACATTGTGCCAAGTTTGATTGAACGCAACCGAAAGCTGTTTCCGTCTGATACTTTAGAATTTCACTGTTTGGATATTGCTGTAGGTAAGTTGCCCACGGGTGATTGTGCCTTTGTGCGACAAGTATTGCAACATATATCCAATGCCGAAGTGCTTCAAATTGTGCGGAAGTTAGAAAAATACAGATATGTCGTGCTTACAGAACATATCCCACAAGATGATTTTATCCCAAATAAAGACATCATTTCCGGAAGAAATACACGTTTACAAAAACAAAGTGGCATTGACTTGCTAAAAGCGCCTTTTCATTTTAAAGTAAAAGAATCCACAAAGCTTCTGTCTGTAACTCCAAAAGACGGGAAAGGCGTGATTGTGACGATGTTGTATGAGACTTTTTAGATGCGGCTTCGCTTGTTAGTATGTTGGTATTGCTTTACTATTGGTCACGCTGCGCTTCTGTATCGCTTTGCTCTTAGTATTTTGGTATCACTTCGCTATTGGTCACGCAGCACTTTGGTATCGCTTTGCTCTTAGTATTTTGGTATCGCTTCGCTGTTGGTCACGCAGCACTTTGGTATCGCTTTGCTCTTAGTATTTTGGTATCACTTCGCTATTGGTCACGCTGCGCTTTGGTATTTTTGTTTGTTAGTTTATTTGATGAATTTCACAAGAAGTTTGTTTTTTTGTCGTCATGCTGAACTCGATTTAGCATCATACAACAGTAAGATTCCTGCTTCAGCAGGAAAAGTCTAAAAGCGAAGCGATCTAGATTCTAAAAGCGCCAGCGGTCTAAGAGATTCCCGCCCAAGCGGGAACGAGTCTAAATCAAAGTAAATCCAAACGCTTCATTAATTCTGGTCGCTTGGAACGACTTACAGGAATGACATCTCTTTTGATAAGCACGCTGTTATCTTCTATATCAATGATTTTCTTTAAGTTGATAATGTAGGAACGATGAATTTTTAGAAAAAGAGAATCGGGCAATTTTTCCTCAATTTTCTTTAAGGTAGAATGTACCGTGTAGTTTTTGTCTTCTGTTTTGATGTGAATGTAATCGCCTTTCGCTTCTACCAAATAGATACTTGGAATGTCAATCTTGATCAAACGGCGGTCAATGTTGATGTAAAAATCATTTTCATACGTGGCGTCTGCTTTGTTTTCTTCTGTTGTTGCATTGACCAATTGGTGCTTTTTAGCTTTGTTAACCGCAGTTTTAAAACGATCGGCCGTGATGGGTTTTAGCAAATAGTCAACAATACATTCGTATTGAAACGCTTCAATAGCAAACTTCGGATCCGATGTGGTTAATACAATACTTGGTGGATTTTTGAGTGTTTTTACGAAGTCAAATCCTGTAAAATCAGGCATGTGAATGTCTAAGAAAATAACATCAACTTCGTTTTCATTTAAGTATTTAATGGCTTGCATGGCATTGGGAAATTCGCCCACAACCTGCAATCCGTCAACATCTTCGCAAAGCGTTTTTATAATGGTTCTTGCTAGTTTTTCATCATCGATTATAATACAATTCATAGCTTAAATCGTTTTTATATACGCCGTAATGGTATTCAAAATTTGCTCAAAATCTTGTTCCCCTTGCATGCTTTTCTCTCGGAGATTGTGTTCGTAAGCATTGGCGCGTTCATAACTGTTTACAAGTCCCAAAATACTAATTTTGTGTTTAATTTTGTGAACATTTTCCTCTATTTTTTTGTAATCTTTTTTTTCTAAACTTTCATAGTATTCCTTTTTTTCTTCAGGAAACTCTGTTTTTATGATATCAATGAGCGTTTGTCGAATCTGTTCGTCACCTCGTGCCAATTGCTCTATGTAGGTTAAATTGGGCTGTTCCATCGCTTATTTTTTTAGGGTAAAGTAAAAAGTAGATCCAATATTAGGGGTCGATTCAATCCAAATTTTACCGTTATATAGTTCAATTATTTTCTTTACAATTGAAAGTCCAATACCTGTTGATTTGTAGCTGTGTTCCAGTTTTTGAAACGCCACAAATACTTTTTCAAAGTATTTTTCTTCAATGCCTTTGCCATTATCTTGCACATAAAACTCCCAAAAATCTCCTTTCTCAGTACATCCAATCGTGATTTCACCTTTGACTTTATCATTAAAGTTAATAGCATTTCGCAACAAATTCCGAAAGAGTTCCTCCATACGGAAATTATCCGCTTTTACCGTAGGCAATTGTTCGGGAATGGAAATGGTAAAATGTGGTGGAATTTCCATAAAATCTATAATTTTTTGCACAGTTTGCTGCAAATCCACCTCATAAAAATTATGTCCAATAGTACCAATGGTAGAGTATTTTAAAATTCCTTTTACCAATCGGTCCATTTTTTCCACATTGTTCCGAATGAGTCTGATAGTTTCTTTCCCGTTTTCGTCTAATACATGCTCGTAATCTTCCTTGAGCCATGTAGAAAGCGCGTCAATACTTTGCAAAGGCGATTTTAAATCGTGCGAAACCAAGTGTGTATAGTTATTTAACTCTTGATTTTGACGTTCTAAATTGGCCAATAATTTATCGCGTTGTTGGTTGATTTGTAAAATTTCTTTGGTTTGATTGTCAATTAAATCAACCAAACGCAACGAATCAGATTCCAAAAGTGTTTCATTAGGTTCGCCAATAGTCAACTCATACGATTTGAGCGTGTCAATGACATTTTTTAATTTTTGGATAATTTCTTTTTGCGCTTCTGATTCTTTTCGAAGTTGTGCATTAGCATCAAAAAGCTCTTCCGAACTAATAGAAGTCGCACGTTGCAACATAGCAAATTGTTCGTTGGAATTGTTATACGAACGATTTACAGCATCAAAAAAGCGCTCCAGCTCAGGGTGATTCTGGAGTTCAGGAGAAACGTATTTTCGCAATTGTCGTTTTAGGAGCGGATTCATATATTTATTCACTTATGAGTGTAATCGTCATTGTTTGGTTGTGCAATTGGCAGTTATGTTCGCCACTAAAAGGGGCAATTTCTCCATACGAATACAATCCGCAAATGGTGGTGTCGTGTCCTACAACTTCAATAACTTCTTCTACTTCTTCTTCTACACGCTGATCTAGAACTAATTTTCTGCCAATACAACTTACCAAAATGGCCAATTCAGGTTTGTGCTCGCGCAATTCTAAGGCTTGTGATGCAGCTTTTTCAGAAGCATCTACAATATTGTCCACATTGGTCATCATTAATTGTACACGTGAATTTTCAAGAATATCACCTGCCAAAATCATGGAGTTTTCTTCTTCATTAATGTTCAAAATTGTACGAACGATAGACTGCTTTTCGTTGGTCGATTTTACTTTTAACGGATATAATAACGCCGCACCAGGCAATTCTTTCGATTTTTCACCTAAATATTTTTTATATAAATCCAGCGCTGGCTGATTGTCCAATTCATACAACACATTTGCTTCAGATTTTGTCACAATTCGTTCCGGTCCAAAAGGTGTCCAACCGCCGTTGATAGAGAAGCTCACATCCAAGGTTTCGCCGTACAAACCAATGGCTACAATTTCTCCAGATTTTGGCAATTCGTTGTGTGATGCTAGTGTTTTTTCAAATCGTGCAGCATCACCACACAAAGCGCCAGTGATCAGCAGATTGTTTTCTGCGGCTGCGTTCATCCCTAATGTTAACTGACTTCCATTCACAAAGCTGCCTTCGGACACAATAAACACGTGTTTAAGACCTTCTTTATACAACTGATCTATGAGTTTTTTGCCAGTTTCATAACTATCAGCTTTGATATTATTTTCAAAAATGTTTGCAGTTTTGATTTCAAAATATCCTTTTTCAAATTCAATTGCAGTAATTGTGATACTTTCATCATCGACATATTGCGATGTAATATCTCCAGAAGAGGAGCCAAATACCAATTCGCCATCGGGAAATAACGAACGGACTTCTTGTAAAATGGTGTCACTCTCAAGCATGTATCTATTTCCAAACACCAATACCAAGGGTTTTTTAAGCGAAATATCTTCACTTACATATTCCCAGTCAGATTGTGTGGTTTTTTTGAGTTGTACTGTTTTCATAGTATTATTTTTTGATGGTAAAAAAGAACGTAGTGCCAACACCAGGCTCACTTTCTAACCAAATATTTCCTTCGTATAAATCGACAATTTTTTTGACAATTGACAAGCCAATTCCTGTAGATTCTTTGCTTTTGTTGAGCGCATGAAAGATTTTAAAAATACGATCGTGGAACTTTTTTTCAATACCAATTCCATTGTCGCGCACCGAAAATTGGAAAAAGGAAGGTTCTTCTACATAATCAATTTCTACAATGCCGTTTTCTTTGTCACAAAATTTAATGGCATTGCTAATCAAATTTTGAAAAAGCTGCTGAAACTTTGTAGGATCGCCTTTTACGGTTGGCATGTTTTTAAGCACATTAATGGAAATGTGATCAGGAACGAAGAGCAATCGGTACAAATCGTCCATGGTATTGTTCAAATCTACACTTTCGTATTTGTTGGTATCCGCGCCTGCGCTCGAGTATTCTAAAATGTTGGAAATCAAATTTTCCATGGTTTCCAGCGTACTTTCAATCATGCCGAAATTTTGAAGCGTTTCCGCATCCAGATTTCCTTCGTTATCCGATTTAATCCAAGAAATAAGCGCATCAATACTGCGTAGAGGCGATTTTAAGTCGTGAGAAACAATATGCGCATATTCATACAATTCTTTGTTGCTTTTTTCGAGTTGCTTTAAAATTTCTTCTTTTTGTTTTTCCAAATTTTTAAGCTCAGTAATGTCTAAATGTATCCCGATAGAACCGATGATTTCTCCTTTTAAATTGTAGTTGGGCGCGCCACTAATTAGCCAATTGCGAATTTGGCCATCTTTGGTAGTCGCCTGAATTTCATATGAATTGGATTCACCTTCCAGACGTTTTTTATTCTCTTCGGCAATAATATTTTGTTCTTCTAAAACTGGAAATAATTTTCCGCCTTCCTTCCCAATAAGTTCATCTTCACTGTAGCCCGACATTTCACAAAAACTATGGTTGACCATTAAAATTTTGTCTTCGTTGTCTACCTCAACCAACCCGAGATTCATGTTGGCGATGATGCTACTATATTTTTCTTTTTGCGCTTCTAAACTCTTACTATATTGCCTGTTGAGCGTAACGTCTCTGTACGTCCACATGTGACCTTTATACTCGCTTCCTTTTAAAATTGGCACAAAATCTAACTGTAAAATAGTGCCGTCAGTCATAACCAATTCTTTGCCAACAACTTGTTTTTTATCTTTTATAATTTGATTGATCGTATTTATAAATAATTCAGGTTCTTTGAACAATGCTTTACTTTCTTGCGCCGCATTGGAACAATCCTGACCAACCAATAATTTGGGAGACACAGGAATTTTGAAGATTTCACAAAACTTTTCATTGGTTAGGACAATTTTACGATCTTCATCTTCTAATAAAAGGGCGCTATCTAAGTTTAAAATTAACGTTGCCAATCTATTTTCAGATTCAATAAGCTTGTCGTCAAATTCTTTTTGATCGGTAATATCGCGGATAATTCCTTGTGCGGCTGTAGGTTTGTTGTTGGTATCATAAATTAAACTTGCATTAATTTGTACCCAGCGCACTTCTTTATTTTTTCGGTAAATACGTGCTGTGTAGTTTGAAAATGAGCCTTTTTCAACCAATTCGCTAAACGATTGAAAAGCATATGCAGTATCTTCTATATAAATTAAATTTGTTACATTGAGAGATTCTTCTGCGAGATTGTATCCAAAAAGTTCAGAAGCCGCATCATTCATGTGCAATACATTTCCTGCCAAATCCATGACCAAATAGGCATCTATTATATTCTCAAAAACACCTGCTAGCTGTGATGATTTTTCGCTAACAGATGCTTGTAGTTTGGCATTGGAAACTTTGAGTTCTTCAGATAATTCATATAATTCTCTTGATTTATCTTCTAAGATTTTCTCGGCGGCTTGTCGAGCTGCTTTTTCACGTTTTAGGGCGCGTTCTAATATGTCTATTTTTTCCTGACTCATTCATTTTTGTTAATGATAAACTTCACTTCGGTTCCGTCGTCTTTAATTTTTTCTAAAATAATTTCTGCGGAACTTTTGAAGTGCTCAAAGGTCTTGTTCATTAATCCCAGTCCAAAATGGTGCATAGCTCTGCTTGATTTGTAGACCATGATTAATGAGTTTGCTGTTTGATGTTCCACAACAAACGTGGGCAATTCAGCGTCAGGATAAATTTTCCGTACTTCTACATGAATGTGATTTTCGATAGAGGCCAACATTTCTATAGGATCTTGGTAAGAAGCTAACAATCCGGGGTAACTGTTTTCTATGACTTGAAAAAAATGTTCGCCATAGGTAAGTAATAAACCATCCACAGAGATTTGAGTGTGTGTACTTAAGTTTTGAATCAATTGTAACATTTCTGAAAAGCTGTAAGTTCCAATTGCTGTATACACACCGTTAGAAGGTAATTCAGACTCAGAAATGATAGTATCTACCATTCCCAATCCAAACTTATCTTCTACTAAATCTAAAAATTCTGTAAAGATGATGCCTTTCATACCTTTTAATTTATACTAATTTGATGATAAAATGCGACTTCGGATACAAAGTTGCTCTTGTATCTTATGATTAAATTAGTAATACAAAGAAAGAGAAAAAGTCCTAAAAAATTTCTGGCTAAAAAAACTAAGGTAGGTCTAGGCGATTTCTCTTTCGAAATTGTGATTTATGCACTTTTCAATTCGTTGATAGACCAATACGAAAGTGCAATATCTATTTTTGAAACGTAGTCTTCGTATTTCAGAGGTTTTAAAATATACCCAGAAATTCCAATTCGGTAACATTCCAAAATATCTTTTCGGTTGTCGGATGTTGTTAAAATAATCGTTGGAATATGATGTAAATCAGGATTGTTCTTTAAGATCGATAAAAATTCAATTCCGTTGATTTTAGGCATATTCAAATCGAGTAAAATGATATCAGGTAAATTTTTCTTAGTTTCTAAAATTGCCAATGCCTCTTCTGCATTCTTTGCTTCTCTAATTTCATGTTTTGCTTTGAGTAAAGAAACCGTACGATTCATCTTCATGATTTCAATCATGTTATCTTCGATCAATAATACATTTAATGTGTTTTTCATTTTTTCTAGTTTTCAGCAATTGCACTACAATGTTACTTCATAAAAAATTAGGAAAACCAGAATGCAGTTTAACGAAGAATTTGTGTAGACGAAATGCAAAAAAGTGTAGATGAAAATTTTCAACTCTGACTGTTTTTGTGGGAAATTATTCAATAAAAACTAAAACCCTTATCACTTCATAATAAGGGTTTTAGATGTTTATAGATTAAATTTTTTCTTTATTTTCTGACTTTCCACGACGGTATACAAAGCATATAAGAGTGCCATTAAAATAACAAATTTCCACAAAATACCACTATATAGCAATATTGGATTTATCAAATACAACAACAAATAATATCCTAAAATCACTGCTAACGAAGCAATGATTAGTTCTGTAGGCTTTTTGGGTAATAAATAACTAAATACACCTAAAATTGCCCCAATAACAAGGTAGATAGCAATGTAGAATGTAGTCCCTGGAATGCCTTTAAAATTTGTGTATACTAAAAAAGCAGACAATACTTTGAACGCTACAACTACATACAATATAATTTGTGTTCTTGAAATGACTTGTGCGGCACTGGACACTTTTGAAATATTCAGGGTTTGTTGCCCAATAAAAATGGCTTTTTCTCGCTCTGTTCCTGCGATAGGGTATTTACAAAATTCGCAAATAACAGCTACACTTGCTACTTCTGTACCACAGTGCGGACACATCGTTTGATTTTCCATACTTACACGTGTTTCCCTTTTTCCCAACCGTGTTTTCCTAAGTATTGTTCGCCACTTTCAACTGCACCTTCTTCAATAGAAGTTCCCATACTATCATTCCAACGGTTCAAATAACCAAATAAAGAGATAACACCTAGCATTTCCACAATTTCACCTTCATCCCAATACTTGTATAACTCCTCTTTGATTTTTGCATCCACTGCATTGGGAATGACCGAAGCTGCCAAAGAAAAATCCAATGCCGCGCGTTCCGCATCAGAAAAAGCAGGATGTGTTTTGTATTCCCAAATATTATCCAATTGCTCTTGTTCAGCTCCGTAACGCTCTGCTGCTCTAATTGCGTGTGCCTGACAATAACGGCAACCTGTAGCATTGCTACTTACCCAAGCAATCATACGCTTTAATGCGGAAGTCACACGACCTTCATTTGCCATTACTGCTTTGTTAAGATTAATAAATGCTTTAGAGATGGCTGGTCGGCGTTGCATGGTTAAGATGGAATTTGGACAAAATCCTAGCGTTTCATTAAAAAATTCAGCTAATTCTTTGGTTTCCAAATCATGTTCTGGACTGAGTGGCGTTACTAATGGCATATTCGTTTATTTTAAATTTATTACTTGTATTTTTGAAGTCACATTATGTGATCAGCACTATTTTGCTGATTGCGAATTTACGGAAATATAAACGAAAATGAATTGTTGATATGGCACATACAATCACAACACAGTGGAAAGGCAATATGTTATTTGAATCAGACAACCCTACAGGACAGACTGTAGTCATGGATACCTCACCTGAAAATGGTGGAAACAATGAAGGATTGGCACCCAAAGCGATGATGTTATCATCATTGGCAGGTTGCTCAGGATTGGATGTAGTTTCTATTTTGAAAAAAATGAAAGTCAACATTGAAGATTTTAAAATGAACGTTTCGGGCGAACTTACGGAAGAACATCCCAAATACTATCACATCGTTACATTAGATTATCATTTTTACGGAAACAATTTAGACCAACAAAAGATTCAGCGTGCAGTAGATTTATCCGTAGAAACCTATTGTGGCGTCATGGAAATGTTTCGTCGTTTTGCAAAAGTGGAAACCAATACGTATTTTCACGGTTCTTAATTCAGTAGAATCATTTTCCTCAGTTTATATTTTAGAAACTACATTTTGACACATTCAAGATGCAGAGAATAGTATAAAATAATGAATACATGCCAATGAAGATATACAAAAGCATTCAACGAGGAGATTTCCATACAAATCATTGCGAAGATGCACTCCTTTCTACAAAAATTGGAGAAAATAAAGTGCTTCTAGCGGTTATGGATGGCTGTTCTATGGGAACAGAAAGCCATTTTGCCTCCACACTTTTTGCCAAAATTCTGAAAAAAATTAGCAAAGAATTATTTTACACAGAATTTTTAACACCGCAAGAAGATACATTACAAAAAGTGCTTTACAATATCATGAAAAGCTTGTTTCAAGAATTGAAAACCATTAAAAATCAATTAAATCTTGAAACAACAGAGTTGCTGAGTACGATCATTCTTGATATTTATGATAAAAATACCAAACAGGCAGAAGTTATAGCTATTGGTGATGGATTGATCGTCTATGATGGGAAAATTACAGAATTTGAACAAGAAGATAAACCAGATTATTTTGCCTATCATTTGCAGGAAGATTTTGACATTTGGTATGACAACTTTGATCAAAAACTATCACTTAAAAACATAGAAGATATTAGTATCATGACTGATGGCATTTATACCTTCAAACGCTTAGGAAAAACCACCAAATATGAAGAAACTCATAAAATGGTGCAATATTTAGCTATTGACCAAAGTGATACACCTCATGAAGACATACTAAAAGGAAAAATGATTTCTTTAGAAAAAGAAAGATCATTAAGACCAATGGACGATTTAGCCATTATTAGAATAATAAACCATCAATAAAATTAGATTTTGAAACCAAACTAAAGTAAAAATCTAAACACAACACACATGCGCTGGACGTTAAAACCAAAACCAGAAACAGAAAAAGTAAAACACCTAATGGAAGTGCTACACGTCGATGAAGTGGTTGCAACTTTGTTATTGCAACGCGGCATCGAAACCTATGAAGCGGCTAAAACCTTCTTCCGACCTTCTGTCGAACATATTCACAATCCATTTTTAATGCAAGATATGGATGTCGCTGTAGCGCGAATTGACAAAGCAATGGCCAACGTAGAAAATATATTGATCTACGGAGATTATGACGTAGATGGCACAACATCAGTAGCATTGGTTTCTTCCTATCTAAAAACACTTTATCCAAACATTGCCACCTACATTCCCGATCGGTATGAAGAAGGTTACGGATTGTCGTTTAAAGGAATTGAATATGCTTCAGACAATGATATTTCACTGATTATTACATTGGATTGCGGCATTAAAGCCGTTGAAAAAGTCGCTTTTGCCAACGAAAAAGAAATTGATATTATTATCTGCGATCACCACCGACCTGGAAATGAATTGCCAAAAGCCATTGCTGTACTCGATCCAAAACGAGACGATTGTCACTATCCATACAAAGAACTGTGCGGTTGTGGTGTTGGCTTTAAATTAATACAAGCATTGGCTTCTAAACGCGGACATACAGTCATGGACTTGTTTCCGTATTTGGATTTGGTAGCCACAGCAATTGCTGCAGATATTGTTCCGCTCACAGGCGAAAATAGAACATTGGCATATTTTGGAATGAAAGTAATCAATTCCACACCGCGCGCTGGCATTAAGGCAATCATTCATCAACTAAAAAAGCAAGTATTAACGATCACAGATGTGGTCTTTATTGTCGCGCCACGTATTAATGCTGCCGGAAGAATAAGTCACGGATTGCACGCCGTAGAATTGCTCACGGAAGCCGATTTGGAAGTTGCCAAGCAATATGCAGCAGCTATTGAAAACTTCAACTCGGAACGTCGCACCTTAGATCAGGAAATCACCAAAGAAGCCTTTCAACAAATAGAAGATTTAGGCGAACAAGAACGATTTACAACAGTTGTCTACAACGAACATTGGCACAAAGGTGTGATTGGTATCGTAGCTTCCCGCTTGATTGAAACCTATTACCGTCCAACATTAGTATTTACCAAAAGTGGAGACAAACTCGCGGCTTCTGCACGTTCTGTCAAAGGTTTTGATGTATACAATGCTTTAGAACAGTGCAAAGCACATCTCATACAATTTGGCGGACATAAATATGCAGCAGGACTCACCTTGAAAGAAGAAAACTATCAAGCATTTAAAGATGCGTTTGAAGAAGTGGTTTCAACCACTATTGAGAAAAATCTGCTAACGCCTGAAATCCTGATTGATCGAGAAATAAAACTTCAAGAAATTACGCCAAAATTCTATCGCATCCTCAAACAATTTGCACCATTTGGTCCAAAAAATATGAGTCCTGTATTTATGAGCAAACAATTACAAGATACAGGTTGGGCAAAATGTGTCGGTGCAGACGAAGCTCATTTAAAACTCACAGCGGTACAGCGACGATCAAAGCCTATTGGCAGTATCGGATTTAGTTTGGGTGAAAAATTAGACAAAGTAAAAGGCAAAAAACCATTCGACGCTGTGTATTCCTTAGATGAAAATACGTGGAATGGTGAAACAAAATTACAGTTGCGTCTGCGTGATATTAGATGATATTTTTTTTGAATTGATCTGCTTTCTGTAGTTACTTAAAGTGAGTTCCACATAAAAACACAACAGTGGCATTATCTTTTCCGCAGTGTAGTATGTGTTTTTCGTTAAAAATTTCTGAAGCCATGGAAGAAATTTAGAAAAATTCATGCGGTTTTGGTTTTTCTCCAAAAGAAAAAGCAAAAACACCTCTGGAAAAGCGCACTTTCTTTTGTTGATGCCTGTGCTGAACTTGATTCAGTATTCTTTGTGCGAGCAAAGAAAAC